>DASPSM010000076.1:0-2570 GCA_035623955.1 Planctomycetaceae bacterium | reverse complement strand
TCAGCTCCTGATCCGTGAGCCCGTCGAAGACTCTCGTCACGCCGACCGTTCGCCCGTCGCTCGTCCGATCGACGAAGGGCAAGCGGGCGGCGATCTGTCGGGCCTTCTCCACCGACAGACCCTGCACGCTGATTGCGCCCCAATTCGTTGGCTGTCCAAGGATCGCATCTGAGACGAGCTGCCCGAACCGATCGGCCGTCACAAATTTCGTGTAGCCGTAATTGCCCGGCGAGCGATAAGTGCGGATCCAGGACCAGTTCACAAAGATGTGCGTGATCCCTTCGTCGTGAAGCTTCTTCGCGATTTCCGCGGGGGGCCGCAGCGGCGGGACCTCGTCGGGACTGCTCCCCTTCCTCTCGGCCGCGAACCACTTCTCGAAAATCGACTCGCTGAAGACCGCGTTGTAAACGACGGGGAAGCGGGCCTCGAAAACTTCGGCCTCGCCGACGCAGAGCACTTTGATGCCGCCCGGCGTCTGTCGATTCAGCTCGTTCAAATAGCGGACGTAAGACTGTTCGCGGTTTTCACGAGCCTGGTCGAGATTGCTGACGAACGAGTTGTAGCCACACAGGTAGTCGGTCTCGGTGCCGGCCATGAAGGCAAAATTGAACAACAGGGCCAGCGCGACGACGATGTTGCGGCCCCAGCGCCAGACGACGTCAGTCCGCCACTCGGCCCCGATTCCAGCGAGCAGGCAAACGACGGGAATCATCGGGATCCAAAATCGATCGATCTGATGCGTCAGCGAGAACCAGGTGACGAACAAATAGCAGGCAAATGCCCAAAGACCGAAGACCATCAGCCGTCTCGGCCGCAGGAACAACGCCAGCGGAGCCAGCGCGTACCAAAGCGGGCTCGACCAGTCGTTGTTGGCGGTCACGTCGCCCAGGCATTGAAAGAGCGAACGGGGATTGTGAGTGGTGTGGCCCGCCACGAATTTTTCGTTGAGCGCCGGGCTCCAATCCGATCCGCCGAAGATCGAATAGGCCAAAGGAAAGACCGGGTTGCCCGTCTCAGCGATGTTCTTCAGCAGCCAGGGGCCAATCGTCACGAAGACGCCGATCGCAAACGCGACCGCCGTGGTTACGACGGCGCGCACGCGCGGATGCTGAGGCGAGGCGGTGAGCCCGGCGGCCACGACGCTTGCCACCCCGATCGGCGCCACGACTTGCAACGCTCCCGTGTATTTGCACGCCATGCCGCTCCCGGCGAGAAGCCCCGTGAGCAGTATCGTCGTCCAGCTCGGTTGGCCTGCTTTCATCCGCTCCACCGCGATGAGCAGCGCCAATAGCGATGCGAACAGATAGAACAGCAATCCCGATTCGACATACGCAATCGTGGTCAGCCGATCGATCCAAGGGGTGCTGATGTAAATCAGCGCAGCAAAGAGACCGACGCCTTGGTTGAACCATCGGCGACCGGCCGCGTACAAGCCCAAAGCGGTGAGTGGAGCATACGCAAACAGCACGGCTTTGCCCGCGAGCGCTCCCCAATACCAGTCGCGATGTAGCACCATTCCCAGCAGTACGAGCATTTCGTTGTGAAAGGGGAAGCTCGTGTAGACGTTGTGGGGCAGGCGCGTGATGCGACCTTGAAGATAAAACTCCTTCGGGCCCGCAAAGTGATAGGCCCGCACGTCGAAGTCGGTCTCAGGCGACATCGAGCCCAGCCACATCACCACCAGGAATGGGATCATCGCCGCGATCGCGACCCGAACCATCAAGCGACCGGAATCGGCGGTGCGTGAATCAGTTTGCTCGCGTTTGGGCGACGGGCGCGTGTTGTCGGCCATTTGACTGCGGCTTCTGGACTCGCGAAAGCGCAACCCGATCTCCACGACGAGAGCGGCGACAAGCACGACGACGAAGATCCAACGTTCGAGAAGACCGGCCAGCCCCAAGCCCAACGTCAGGAGCGACGCCGCGCTCAGTCCGAGTCCCATCGCGAAGACGATCGACTCAGCCGATCGTCGCGCGATCGGGGCACGCAGGATGCGAAGGGCCAGGTTTCCCAAACCCCACGCGCCGGCCCAGACAAACAGCGCAATGCCGAAGAGATCTGCCCGCTGGCCAAGGTTCCGCCACGGCGCCTCAAAAACCTGTCGCAGCGGCAGCAGCTGTGGAAGGCGCATCCAAATCTCGATGCGGCTCCAATCATCGCGATTATTCGGCAGCTCGAACGAGTAAAAGAACAGGCAAAAGACGACGAGCCACGCGAGGCCCAGCGGCACCACCCAGCGCGGTTCCAGATCCGCTTCGCCGAGGGAGGGACTCTCGGGCAGCGCGCGGCGGGGCGAAGACGATTTGACCCGTTTGGAAGTCACAGCGACTTGGGCAAGAGGGCGGCCAGCTCGGGATGCGGGCGGGCAATCACGTCGGCCAGAATCAGTTTGCCCCCCAGCCGCTCGACCGTCTGTTTTGCGGTGGCAATCGCCGTCTGCACGGCGGCCACGTCGCCGCGGACGACGATCGTCACGTAGGCGGCCCCGATCTTTTCTTTCCCCACCAGCGTGACGTTGGAGGACTTGAGCATGTCGTCGGTCGCGTGGAGAGCGGCGACCAGACCTTGCG
>DASPSM010000074.1:0-4778 GCA_035623955.1 Planctomycetaceae bacterium | reverse complement strand
CGGGGTGGGACTGGACCACGATGAGCGGCCTTTATCCCGACGTCGACACGTACACCAAGCAGCTGCGCGCCCTCGAGGAGTACGTTCGACAAAACCCGGACTCGGCCGACGCGCGTTTTGACCTCGCCTATCAGTACCTGACGCAGGGGCACCGAGAGGAAGCTGCCAGGCAATTGGCTGACGTCGTTCGACTCGCCCCAAACGATCACGTGTCTCGGCAGTTGCTGTCGCTGGTCTCGCCCGCCGAGGGTGGCGCTCCGAGCGCGACTCCCGCGCGCGAAACTCCCGCGGCGGCGCCCAGCGCTGAACCCGAGTCCAAGCGAACCGCGCCGCGCAACATCGTCGGAAGCTGGAAGGCCCCCGCAACGGGAGGCGGCACGGTCGAACTGACGCTGGCCGAGGATGGTCGCTTCGCCTGGAAGGTGACGCGAGGGGAAAAGTCGCAAACATTCGAGGGCCAGTACGAGCTGACGGGTACGGCGCTCGTCCTGGAGTACAGCAATGGAGGAACGATGGTCGCAAGGGTTAATGCGGATGGGGCAGATCGATTCACGTTCAAGATGGTCGGTGGTCCGTCAAACGATCACGGACTCACTTTTGAGCATTTGAAAGCGTGACCGCTTGCGGGCTGAGCGGCTTGCCTCGACTTATTGACTGATCGTGCGATTTTCGAATCGCAACTAAAGCAGACTGCGAGCCAGGGCGGCAAGAGTGCATTAAACGACCTGCTTAGCGAGCGGTCTGAATAAGTGCGACGGAAGGAGAACATCGATGAACCGCAGCATCCGAGTCTCGTTAATGATCCTCGCGATGGTGTCTGCGTCCCTGAGTGACACGCAGCTCTTCGGTCGCGGCGGCGGCCGAGGGGGCGGAGGCGGACGCGGCGGGGGCGGAGGCTTTCGCGGCGGCGGAGGTGGTGGCTTCCGAGGAGGTGGTGGAGGTGGTGGAGGTGGTGGCTTCCGAGGGGGTGGCGGAGGCGGTGGATTCCGAGGCGGAGTCGCCGGCGGCGGTGGCCGTGGCGGCGGAGTCGGCGGCGGCCAGAGAGGTGGAGTTGGGGGTGGGAATCGACCTTCGACTCTTCCCGCCCGTGGCAACATTGGCGGGGGCCGACCAAATGTCGGTGGACCGGGAGGTATCGGAAATCGGCCGGGTGGCATCGGCGGCCCCGGTGGACCGGGCGGCGTCGGCGGTCCCGGCGGCATTGGAAACCGGCCGGGCGGCGTCGGCGGCCCGGGCGGCGTCGGCGGCATCGGTGGGCCCGGCCGCCCGGGTGGCATTGGCGGCCCTGGCGGCATCGGAAATCGCCCGGGGGTCGGCAATCGACCTGGGGACCGGTTCCCCAACGCCGGCAATCGACACGACTTCTGGCAGAACGTCCACAACGACTGGTACCACGGGGCTTGGAACGGACATTGGGGACAAGGCGCGGCGAACTGGTATGAACACCCTTGGGCCGCTTGGGGAATCACCTCGGCCGCGCTGGGCTTGACGTCGTGGGCTGCGGGGTCGCTCTTTTATGACACCGGTTATTACGACTACGCCAATCCCTACTGCGAGCCGACGGCCGTCGAATACTCGCAGCCGATAGAGACGACGGCGGCGCTTCCCGACCCAAACGCGTCGGCGACAATGGTCGCAGTTTCAGAGAGCGAGCGGGCTCGGAATGCGTTTTACGGCGGAGACTACACAACGGCACTGGAGTACGTCGATCGGGCACTCGCCAATAGCCCGAGCGACCCCGTGCTGCACGAATTCCGCGCTCTCTGTCTGTTTGCGCTGCACAGGTACAAGGACGCCGCCGGGACGTTGTATGCGGTCCTCTCCGTCGGTCCGGGCTGGGACTGGACCACGATGAGCGGCCTTTATCCAAACGTCGACGTTTACACCCAGCAGCTGCGGGCTCTGGAAGATTACGTTCGGGAGAATCCGGACTCCCCGGACGGTCGTTTCGTGCTCGCCTACCAATACATGACCGACGGGCACCCGGACGCAGCGGCAAGGCAACTCAAAGAGGTCATCCGGCTCGTTCCGAATGATCGAGTTTCGCGGCAGTTGCTCGCGATGGTTGCACCCTCCGAGGCAGCCGCACCCAACGGCGCTCCCTCCGCGCCGTCAACGACCGAGGCCGAGCCAAAGCGGACTCCGCCGGCCAGCGTGACCGGCCATTGGACGGCGCCAGCAACCGGAGGCGGCACGGTCGAACTTTCCCTCGGGTCGGACGACCGCTTTACCTGGAAATACACCCGTCCGGGAAAGACCCAAACATTTGAGGGCAAATACGAGCTGTCGGGCACGACGCTGGTGCTCGAGTACAGCAACGGTGGAACGATGGTCGCCAAGGTGAATGCGGAAGGACAGGACAAATTCTCGTTCAAGATGGTCGGCGGTCCGCCGAGCGATCCCGGGCTCGTTTTCAGCAAATGAAACCGCGGCCGGTTTCACGGTAAGAGCGCACAAAATTCACGATGACAAAGTAGTTGATGATCCCTTCAAGCGCGCGGACAAAGCGCGCACACTTTTCGCACATAGAGCAAGGAGCGATCAAGATGCCGGCCACTACAACGACCACAAAAAAAGACCGCAAGACCGGAGACGGCTACAAGGCGACGGCGGCCGGACCGCTTTCGACGGAAGAGCTGCGGAAAATGCATGCCTACTGGCGCGCGTTGAACTATCTGGCGGTTGGCCAGATTTATCTGCTCGATAACCCGCTGCTTCGCGAGCCGCTCAAGCGGGAACACATCAAGCCGCGCCTGTTGGGCCATTGGGGGACGTCGCCCGGGCTCAACATGCTCTGCGTCCATCTCAACCGGATCATCAAGCGCGATGACCTCAACATGATCTACATCATCGGGCCAGGGCACGGAGGCCCATCTCTCGTTGCTCACGCCTACTTGGAGGGAACCTACAGCGAGGTCTACCCGAATATCAGCCAGGATGCCGAAGGAATGAAGCGACTCTTCAAGCAGTTCAGCTTTCCCGGCGGCATCCCCAGCCACGTCGCGCCCGAGACGCCCGGCAGCATCCATGAAGGGGGCGAGCTGGGCTATGCGCTCAGTCACGCGTTCGGCGCCGCTTTTGACAATCCCGATCTGATCGTGGCCTGCGTCGTCGGCGACGGCGAGGCAGAGACCGGTCCGCTCGCCACCGGGTGGCAGAGCAACAAGTTTCTCAATCCGCGCCGCGATGGGTGCGTGCTGCCAATCCTGCACCTCAACGGCTACAAGATTGCCAACCCCTGCTTCCTGGCCCGCATTCCCAGGGAGGAGCTGCAGAAATTCTTCGAGGGGATGGGCTACAAGCCTCACTTTGTCGAGGGACGCGACCCGCAACTCGTCCACCAGGAGCTTGCCGGCGTCCTCGACGAGGTTCTCGGCGAAATCAAAGCCATCTGGGCGGCGGCCCGCGGCAAGGGGGCCGTGACGCGGCCGATCTGGCCGATGATCGTCCTCCGCACGCCGAAAGGCTGGACCTGCCCGGCTGAAATCGATGGGAAGAAGTGCGAGGACTATTGGCGGAGCCATCAGGTCCCGATGAGCGACATGGATAAGCCCGAGCACGTCAAGATCCTCGAGAAATGGATGAAGAGTTATCGCCCGGAGGAACTGTTCGATGCCAACGGCCGTTTCAAATCCGAATTCGCCGAGCTGGCTCCGCAGGGTCACCGCCGCATGAGCGACAACCCGCACGCCAACGGCGGACTGCTCTTGCGCGACCTCAAGATGCCCGACTTTCGCGATTACGCGATCGACGTGCGCACCCCCGGCGCGGCCACAGCCGAGGCCACGCGCGTGATGGGCCAGTTCCTCCGCGACGTCATGAAGCGGAATCTGGACGTCCAGAATTTCCGGCTGTTCAGCCCGGACGAGAACAACTCAAACCGCTGGCAGGACGTGCTCGACGTCACCAACCGCTGCTACATGGCCGAGATTTATCCGGAAGACGACCACCTCTCGCCCGATGGCCGCGTGATGGAGGTCCTTTCCGAACACCAGTGCCAGGGCTGGCTCGAGGGCTACCTGCTGACCGGCCGACACGGGTTCTTCAGCTGCTACGAAGCCTTCATCCACATCATCGACTCGATGTTCAACCAGCACGCCAAGTGGCTCAAGGTCTGTAACCACATTCCCTGGCGGCGATCGATTGCGTCGTTCAACTATCTGCTGAGTTCGCACGTTTGGCGGCAGGACCACAACGGTTTCAGCCACCAGGACCCCGGATTCATCGACCATGTGGCCAACAAGAAAGCCGAGGTCATTCGCATCTATCTCCCGCCCGACGCCAACACCCTGTTGTCTGTGACCGATCACTGCTTGCGGAGCCGCAACTACGTCAACGTGGTGGTCGCCGGCAAGCAGCCTGCGCCGCAATGGCTCACCATGGATCAGGCCATCAAGCATTGCACCGAAGGAATCGGCATTTGGGAATGGGCCAGCAACGACAAGGGAGGCGAACCCGATGTCGTGATGGGCTGCTGTGGCGACGTGCCGACGCTGGAGACGTTGGCCGCGGTCGAGTTGCTGCGAAAACACCTGCCGGAACTCAAGGTGCGGGTGATCAACGTCGTCGATCTGATGAAGCTGCAGCCGTCGAGCGAGCATCCGCACGGACTTTCGGATCGCGATTTCGACGCGCTCTTCACCAAGGACAAGCCGATTATCTTTGCCTTCCACGGTTATCCGTGGCTGATCCACCGCCTGACCTACCGGCGGACGAACCACGCCAACCTGCACGTCCGCGGCTACAAGGAAGAGGGAACGACCACGACGCCGTTCGAC
>DASPSM010000070.1:0-4371 GCA_035623955.1 Planctomycetaceae bacterium | reverse complement strand
TGGTAGTCGAGACGCCCCTGCGAAAAAGCGAATCCCGAACTGGTCGTCGCCAGGGCCTCGAATCCGAGCCGTTCCAGCATTCGGGCCGTGCCGACGTCCCAGGGATTCGGCATCACGAAGAGCCCCGGCCGCTCGTGCAATTTGCGGAACGCGTGGCCTTTGTCGGACGCTGTCGGCATTGTTGTGATCTCCTTTGCTGACTGAACGTCGGGAACGCGGGGTTTCGCCCTAGGCGCGAATCGCCATGTCGGGCTCCTCGCGGGTGATGAACTCGATCAGGGCCGGGCGGCCCTCCTGTGTCGCAGCGATGCCGCGACGGATCGCCGGGCCGACGTCGACCGACCGCTCGATCCGCTCGGAAAACGCGCCGAGACTGCGAGCGACCTCGGAATAATTTCCCGAGGTGAACTTGGTTCGGTACTTCGCCGTGGCCAGCGGGATGTGCTTTTCATAGTTGCCCATGGCCGAGTTGTTGAGCACCAGGGTGAGAATCGGGATCTGCTCGCGGACGGCCGTTTCGATGTCCATGCCGACCATTCCGATCGCCGTATCTCCCATGAAGTTCACGACCAGCTTGTCGGGGCAGGCCAGCTTCGCGCCCATGCTGCAGCCCAGAGAAAACCCGAGCTGCGTGGAATGCCCCCAGCCGATGTAACCGCGGGGAACGGTCGATTCATAAAGCGGGAGGAGCTGGTCGCGCGGGTTGCCCGAATCGTGGGTGACAATCGTCTGCTTGCGATCCACGATCTTCATGAAGTCGCCGATTACCCGATAAGGGTTGATTGGAGTGTCGTCGGAAACGAGCTTGGCGGCCCAGCGCGCTTTCCAGCGTTCGCGCGCATCTTTTAGCTGGGCTTCCACGAAGGCCCGTTCGGCGCGTCCCGTTCCACCGTGTTGCGATTTGAGTTCTTCAAGCAGGCTCGCCAGGACGAGGGCCGCATCCCCCAGTACGGGAACGTCGGCAACATAGTCCTTGTTGAGATCGCGCGGATCGAGGGTCGCATGAACGATCCGCTTCCCGGGAGGAACCGCGGGCGCAAAAACGGTCCGCGTCAGGCTGGCTCCGACCGCAAAGAGGACGTCGCACCGCTCGAGCGCGTCGCGAACCATGTCGGTTGCGCTCAATCCGCCGGAACCGAGCGACAACGGATGCGTCTCATCGAAGGCGCTTTTACCCAACAGCGTTGTCATCACCGGCGCGCCGAGGAATTCGGCGACTTGAGCCAATTCGCGGGACGCGCCCGCGTAGAGCACCCCCTGCCCCGCCCAGATCATCGGCCGCTGCGCTTTGAGCAGCAGCCGCGCGGCATCACGAATGGCAAGCGGATCGGGGCCGGTTCGCATGGGCCGCACGGCCTCGTAGACTAGCGGTTGAGGCAACGTTTCGCGGGCCACGTCGACGGGGACTTCGAGCAACACCGGGCCGGGCCGCCCCGATCGCAACAGCGTGAACGCGCGCCGCATCCGATTGGCGATTGCGGCCGCCGAGGGAATGAGATCCGCCCATTTGGTCGTCGCAACGTAGTTCGGGACGGAGTCGAACGTGGGAGGCGTGCGGACGAGTTCGCGTCCCGGATGTCCAGGGAGGAACAAAATGGGACTCGAATCGGTGTAGGCCTGAGCGATTCCCGAAAAGGCATTTTCCGCGCCGGCGTTTTGCTGGACTGTCACCACGCCGATCCGCTTGCCGAGCGTGGCCCGCGAAAATCCGTCGGCCATATTCTCAGCCACGCGCTCCTGGCGGGCGACGATGGGACGAATGCCGGCCTCCGCCAGAGCTTCGAGGATCGGAGTGAACGGAAAGCAGAAGACGTGCTCAACTCCTTCGCGCTTGAGGATTTCCGCAATCGCCTGGCTGCCCTGCATGAAAATGTCTCCGCCCCGTTACATTTCGCGAGTTGCCGCGCCTCAATCACAAATGGTCCCCGGATTGTAATCGTGCCCTCATTCGCCAGCGACAAGTGGCGAGTCGCATAGTTCGCGGCCGCTCAGCTGCCGCAATAACCGCTGCAAGGTTCGACTTGCCTTGGGTCAGGCAATTACGATGACCGGGGAATAACTCGGACCCAAAATCAGTCCAATTTGTTGCGACCTCTGGCGAAGAGCGCCACGGCCTACGATGGGAAAAATGGCGCAACCGATCTCAGCGTCACAGCCGGCCGCTGCGGCCGAGACGGCTCTGTCCGCACTTGATGCCGTCGAACGCGCGATTCGTGAGGCCGATCCCTGCGCCTTCCCGGTCGCGTCGCGCATCGTCCGTCGCGTGATCCGGAACGAAATCGACCTGCCCGCGCTGACCGGACGAGTCCCCCACCGGAAAAGCTTTGTTATCTCGGCAGAGCGCGCCCAGCAAATCGTGCTCAACGACGAGTTGGGACTCGATCCGAGCGCACCTTTGCCGGAGACCTTGCTCCTCTTGGCGCGCCCCGAAGAGCACGAACTCGAGGCGATGACCGGCTACGCGCTGCGGGAGCATTATCGCCGACTGCACTTCCACGCGCGTGTGCACGTCGCGCTCGACGAGCGACAAGCGCGCGGCGCGCTGACCGAGCTGACGGTGGCCGAGCGTCTCGAACAAATCGGCTCCTCGGCCTTTGACGAAATCCGGTCGGTTCTCGGGCAAGAGGCATTTCTGCTGCCGCCGGTCTCAACCGTTTCGGTCTACGTCGAGTTCGTGGCGGTGTTCCTGGAGTTGCGTTATTTCGCGCCCGACGTCTTGGCGGCATACTTCCCCTCGCTGGATGATTTCGAGCGGATCGAGGAACTGTTGGTGCAAGACGTCGACCTCGATGCCGCCCTTGAAGTCGCCGGCGCCCTTGAAATCACTAGTCCTGCCGCGACGAGGCCACGAGACCAATTCGAAACGACCCAGGTCGCCGTGGCGCTCGAGGCTCCGCTCGGGGAGCGCCTCTTTCGACGCCAAATGAAGGTAGCGGCTCAAGCCGCCGCGCGCGGCAACGACGTTCGCGCGGCCATCCTGCACACCCGAGCCGCGCGGATCCGCGACCGCGAACGGGCGGACCGCGCGGCCAATCTGGCCGCGGCGGACATCAGGCGCCTCTCGAACCGGTTGAGTAAAGCCCTGGCGGTCGACGAGCGCAGGGCCGATGTTTGGCGCGAACTTCTGTCCTCGCTGTTGACGACCTCGGCGCGCGGTTTCTGGAATCCGGGCGCCCGACTGCTTTACGACCTGCAAAAGGTCTGTCTCGATTTCGAGCGCGAAAGCTACGTCGTGGATCTGTTTTCGTGGCTGTGGTCGTTTGGGAGACGGCCCCTCAAGCGACCTCTTCCCGCCCAGCGCGAAGTCCTGATGTCGAAACATCTGCGGACCGCAGCGTCCCGGCTTTCCAAACTGTCGATCTCGGCAGGCGAGCGGGAACACCTGGCGATTCTGCTGCACGAGGCCGCCATCTATGCGGAAGGCCGCCTGCGAGACCGATTGCGCCCAGTGCTGCGAGAGACTTTGATCGAAGTCGGCTTTTTGCCCCAGAACCTGCCGGAACGCGCCTCATTCCGCAAGATCATCGAGGAGCTGCTGGACCACATCGTCGAATCGGGTTATTTCGCAATGGGCGAAATCCGGGACGCCATCGCCCGCAACAATCTCAAGCTCGACGACGTCGCCGATCCACTCGAGCTGGTGGTGGGCGATCGGCTGTTGCGCGCGGATCGCCGATTGGCCCAGTCTCTCGACGGCGTCTACCAGCGCGGCGCGATCTACATGCGATTCTTGCAGGGCATCAGCTCGTGCGCGTTCGGCACAGGCTTGGGGCGGTTTCTCACGCTTTACGCCGCGATTCCCTTCGGCGGCGCATTTGTGATCTTGTCGTTTCTCGAGCACCTCGGGGAGGAGGTGCGCAAGCTGATCGAACGCTGGTACGGCCTCGACACATCCAATGTTGCACCGCTGGGAATAACCCATCCGGTTTTCCTGATTCCGCTTGGCCTGGTGCTCTTCGGTCTTGCCCACAGCACGCGTTTTCGTGGCGTGGTGTGGCAGACGCTGCGGGCGATAGGCCATATGCTGCGATTCCTGACCGTCGACATTCCTGTCTGGATTGCCGAGGTGACGCTGATCAACCGGGTCCTCCGCAGCGCGCCTGTCGTCTTTTTCCGCAAGCGGCTGCTGACGTCGTTGATTTTGACGGGCGTGCTCTGCGGGCTGTTTCCTGCTGCGGGATGGTACCGCTTTCCGCGCCCCCCGATGACCGCGCTCGTCTTTGTGGCCCTGGCCGCGCTGCTCAACTCGCGTGCGGGGCGCGACATCGAAGAGCTGGCCGCCGAGCAGGCGCAGCTAATGTGGCACCGGGTCCGAGTGCACGTGTTTCTGGCCGTTTTTGACCTCGTGATGGATTTCTTCAAAAACGTGCT
>DASPSM010000047.1:0-7384 GCA_035623955.1 Planctomycetaceae bacterium | reverse complement strand
GGATACCACGGGGCCATGTCGGTCCCCGGAGTGATCGCGCATTGAATCATCCACTGCTCGTTCAGGCACCAGCTGAGCATGACGCCCGTCTGCGTGTAGGTATCGAACGTGAACAAAAGCGAGTGGGTGCCCATGTAGTTGTCGGGAGCGAACTGCGTCTCGATGTCCGGGCAGGCGATCCAGCGACCGACACGAATCACCATGCCTTGCGCAACCCCCGGGATGTAGAGCTCTGCATAGACCTCGGTCGGGTCGTATCCGTACAACTGGTTCTCAAGCAGGGCCTGCTGACTGAACCAGCCACCCGATGTCAGGTAGCGATAGTCCATGCCGTAGACGCTCGTAAAGCGGAAGCCCCAGTCCCAGTGGTCTGTCTGAACCATGTCGGCCTGCCGCTCGAACCGCAGCACGGCCTGGTCGAGCTCGGCCCGGTTGGGAACGATCCAGTAAGAGTCGGGCTGGTTGGTGTGTTGCGACGTGCTGTAGTTGTATTCGCCGGTCAGCCAGCCGTAGACGTCAATCCTGTTGTCGATCAACCAGTCGCCAAGCCAGGTGCCTTTGAGCGAGGCCATCAAGGGGTCGCTGGTGTGCGGCGAGATCGGCACACCGACGAGCGGATAGCCCTGAAATTCATGCGAAGGGAACGGAGGCGAAGGCCACGCTTCGGGCAGCGCCCGGCGCTGGGCGGGAGCTTCCTCAGGGGCTGGTTCCCCACTCGGATTGAACGCGTCGTAATACTGCTTGAAGAATCGCGCCCACCAGCAATCGCCATCGAGCCAAAAGCAGCCGCCGCATGTGCCGGGCTGCAGCCATTCGGGCCGCACGCTTGCGGCGGCTGGCGGACAGGTTGTCGAGGTTTCGGCTGGCGGTCCGCCCGGGGTGCCTGGAGGCGAACCGGGCTGTGCGCCCGGCAATGGACCTTGCGTGACGGGGTTCGGCGGCGGAGGCGCGGGTTGATAGCCACTCGCCGCGTCGAAGCTTGCGACCAAAGTTGGCGCCTCAGACGTGGGACTCGAGGCGCCAATGGTCTGAATTTGGTCCAGAGACACCTGGCCGCTTGCGCTCAAGGCAAGCCCTAGAATCAGGGCGTTGATCATCACTGAGCATCCTTGCCAAGGGCGCCACGCTCGGTGTGCCGAGCCGGCCAATTATTGGGGGCACGCTATTCTGCCAGGGGCGGTCTCCGGCCACGATGAACTGCAAGGGTGTAGGCTGCCGCTCTTCTCTGATCGTCGGGGAATGACGACCTAAATGAGAGCGATGGTAATCAGCCGCAAACTCTCACAAGCTAACGGCTTTTTGCTGGTGGATTTGCCCCCTGCGAATCGCGTCTTAACCGAGCTGGCCAGATTTTGATACAGGTTGTTTTTCGATGGCCATGCCCAGGTCCTGATGCCCGCTATGTGACTCGCAAGGATCTGGCATCCCTCGGCGCGACTAACCACGCGCCTCGTTGCATGTGGAGCGAAGGATTAACGGCCTCACGCCCGATCTGACGGAGCGGAGAGCAGTTGCGAGATAGTTATTCAGCGCAGTCTTCAAGGTCGTTCGGTGGCGTTGCTTCTCGCGCAACATCAATCCCAGCCGGTGAGCGTGAGCTGGACTTTCTGGGGAACTTCGTTGCGAGAGATGATCGCCTCGACCGTGTCGCCGGGATTGTAGTGATGCAGGATCTTGATCAGCGAATCGAAGTCGACGACAGGCTGGCCGGCAAAGCTCAAAATCACGTCGCGGCTGCGCAGGCCGGCGTTGGCGGCGGCTTCGCCCGGCTTGACCGTGTCGATCACGCAGCCCGGCTCGACGCCCGGGCTCATGATGTCGGGACGATGCTCGATCCCCAGTTTGGCAGCGGCGCGCACCGAAATCTCGAGCGTCGGCAGCGCGGCTCGCAGCCGCATGATGCCCGTGTCGCTGACCTGCTTCCCCTCGATCCGGTAGAGCTGGTGCAGCCGCTTGAGCCGGGCGACATGTTTGAGTCCCTCGTCTCCTCCCGTCCATTTGGGGCCGATGATCACCATCGTGAGTTCGCCGCGCCCTCGCGCCCCGCCGCTTTGCATTTCGTTGGGGATAGCGGCCGGGTTGGCCCACGCATTCTTGAAAACACTCGCCGAAACGCCCCCATAAATGGCCTTCCCGTGAAGCCGCTCGACCTCAAACACGGCGCGCCGCTCGCGAAGATCGTAGTGCGATTCGAGCACGGTCTCCGCTCGTTCAGCCACGGCAGGCCGGCCGGTGCGCTCCAATTCGTCGAGGGCAAATTCGGCCGCGTCGGCCGTCGTTTGCGCCTGCCGCAAATCGCTCCACAGATAGACGCGCATCAAGTCGTTGTATTCACTCCAGAATTCTTCGGTGGTGCTCTCCTCCGATTCGCCCGCTGACACGTAGATGGCTTCGAGGATCCCGACCGCCCGGACTGCCGCCTCCAGGCTTCCCTCTTGCGCCACCTGCAGCAGGGCGGCCACGGCCGGCGCGCCGGCAGCGGTCAGTTCTCTCGTCGCGGCTTCGCGGTCTGCAAACCGCGGGCTGTCGAGGCGACCCGTTGCTCCGCTCAGTCCGTCGCGGACCGTGGGGGGCTCGACTGCTGCCATTTGTGGGGTCGCATCCGGACCCTGCGCCGCGGGAGAAATTGACGGCAACAAACAGGCCAGGGCCCCGATTGCCCCGAGAAGAATTCGGTACGTCCGCATCTCGATCACACTCCGACTGGAATCATTCCGTAAATCGCTGGCCCCATCCAGCACCGGGCGGCAAGCGCCCGACGCCGGGACAGCGAAGATCCGCATCCCTTCAATCAGGGATGGCCCACTAGCGACTCCTTCATGTAACCGGGACGATTGGTGGTGATGCCGTCGACTCCAGCTTCCTGCAAACGTTTGGCCTCATCAACGACATCGACCGTCCAGGTATAGACTCCGAGCCCCGATTGCTTCACCTTGCCGACAAATTCGCGATCGAGGGCCGGCGAATCGCCAAAATCGATTCCGTCCAAGCCCGCCTCTTTGGCTTTGCGGATCAGGCTGGCCAGTTGCGGGTTCCAGCGACCCGTCTCACGGTTTTTCCTCAATTGTACGATCCAATAGCACTTCAGGTCCGGAAGTTGGCGCTTGGCGGCCTGCATCACCTCGTACGAGAAACCAATCAGGCAAATCTGCTGCGGCTTCGTATGCGCCCCGCGAATCACCTGAACCAGTCGCGGGATGATCTCGGGCCCGCATTTGATTTCGATAAACAGCCGCTTGCCCTCGGGAATGGCGGCCAGGTACTCGGCCAGCGTGGGGATCTGCTCGCCGGCCCATGCTTTGCCTTTCCAGCTGCCGACGTCGAGCTGTTTGAGCTCCGCCAGCGTTTGATCGGCGACCTTGCGGTTGCGGCCCGCGACGCGCCGCGTGTTGAAGTCGTGGAACACCACGATCTGGCCGTCCTTGGTGAGATGCACGTCCGTTTCCGAAGCATCGGCATTTTGTTTCCACGCGAGGCGGATCGAGGCGAGCGTGTTTTCGGGAGCATCGTGCGACGCCCCGCGGTGCCCGATGATCTCCACGGCGTCGCTCCGAGACGTGACACAGGCCAGCGCGAAGAGTCCCGCGGCGCAGAGCAAACCGATGACCCGGGCCCGCACTCTCATCGCGCGACCGCCTTCGCCGAGCGCGACAAGACGCGAAGCACGCCGGTCATGAATTCGGGCAGGTCGGCCGGCTTGCGGCTCGACACAAAGTGGCGGTCGACGACCAGCGGCGCGTCTTCCCAAATCGCTCCTGCGTTCACGAGATCGTCCTTGATTCCCGGCGAACCGGTGACCTTGACCCCGCGATAAACGCCGGCCGAAATCGGAATCCAGCCACCGTGACAGATTGCCGCCGTGAGCTTGCCCGCTTCTGCACATTCGCGCACGAGCGCCAGCGCCCGAGGGTCTCGGCGGATTTTATCGGGCATCCACCCGCCTGGACAGAGAACTCCTTGAAAGTCGGCGGCCTCCATGTCCCCGATTGCCGCATCCGAGACGCACGGGTAGCCATGCTTGCCGCGGTAGACTTTTCCCGCTTCGGGTCCGGCGACGGTGACATGCGCGCCGGCCTCTTCGAGTCGCAGCTTCGGGTACCACAGCTCGAGGTCTTCGTATTCGTCGGCGACGAAGATCAGAACGCGGTTGCCTTCGAGCGGTTTGGCGTTCGGCATCGATCGGACCTTGGAGGCGCTGTGTCGCGAAAGGGTCGCGCTCGGAAGCGCAAATTTGAGCATACTCGATCTCGGCGCGAGTGCAATCTCTTTCTGGCCGCCGTCGCGCTTTGGATTGGCGAACCTGCCCACAAAGCGCGCACGTCGAACCGCACTCTCTGCAGGCCCGCGTGGTCGCGGCGCTCCCCAAACTGGCTGATCTATGCGAGAATCGAGAGCGATCCGGGGAGATGGCGACCAGAATGCCCCGGTCAACTGCGAATGCAAATGTGGGGCCGAAACGGACGCTTCAAGCCGAGAAAAACAAGCACCGATGATCCCGCTCATTGTCAACGGCGAGCCGCAAGAGGTTCCCTCCGGGACCACCGTATCGGCGCTCCTCGCCCAACTCAAGATGCAGCCGAAACTGGTGGCCGTCGAGCGGAACCGTGACCTGGTGCCCCGCCGCCAACACGCGGCTTGCATCCTCGAGCCTGGCGACCGAGTGGAGATTGTGACGCTGGTCGGGGGCGGGTGAGTCGACAATCCTCTATGATGAGCAAGATTGGATGATGTGCCGGCGGCCCGCAAAGCGGGCCCTGTCACATCCTGCAGGACTTGCGGCGCGGGCGGCGTAGGGTGTGACACGTTCGCCACCGGCGGACGCAGGCACACCATCTTTGATCCGCAGAGAACATCTCAGAGCGAGACCGTGACCGCCACCCATTGCGAATCTCCTCTCGTCCTCGGTTCACACACCTTCGAGTCGCGGCTGATTGTCGGGACTGGGAAGTACGCGACGTACGAACTGATGCGCGACTGTCTCGATGCCAGCGGCGCTGAAGTCGTCACGGTGGCAGTGCGGCGGGAGCGGCTGATCGACGCGCAGGGGCGAAGCATCCTCGACTTCATCGACCTCTCGCGGTTCACGATCCTGCCCAACACCGCCGGCTGCTTCACCGCCGAAGACGCAGTCCGGGTCGCGCGCTTGGGACGGGAGATCCTCGAGGGGCTGGAAAACCCGGGCGCGGATTGGGTGAAGCTCGAGGTGCTGGGCGACAAACGGACGCTGCTGCCTGACGCGGTGGCCACGCTCTGCGCGACCGAGCTTCTGGTCAAGGAGGGTTTTCAGGTCCTGTGCTACACGACCGACGATCCGATCTCGGCGCGGCGCTTGAAGGAAGCCGGCGCAACGTCGGTGATGCCGGCCGGCAGCCCGATCGGCAGCGGCCAGGGGGTGCTCAATCCGAACAACATCCGCATCTGCCTCGAATCGCTCAAGCAGAACGATCCCAACTATCCGGTGATCATCGACGCGGGCGTCGGGACGGCGAGCGACGTCAGCGTGGCGATGGAGCTGGGCTGCGACGGCGTGCTGCTCAACACGGGAATTGCCAGCGCACGCGATCCTCTCACGATGGCCCAAGCCATGCGCCTGGCCTGCCTTGCCGGGCGCAAGGCCTACCTCGCCGGCCGCATTCCGAAGAAACTCTACGCGACGGCCAGCAGCCCCGAGTCGGGAACGATCGTCGGGCCGTAATTTCAGCCGTAGCCAAAGCGCGCGATGTCGAGTGAAAATTTTTTCAGCGCGCGGCCGATCACGCGTGCTTAAATCCGAGGCGACTTTGCCCGCGGCGAATTCATACGCGGCCGGCGCTCTTGATTCGCGCCGTCCGTCTAAGCGCTTGAACCAGCAAACGATGCGCGGACAAGCGCATTGACAGCGGCATCCCGGCACCGTGTTTGCATTGGCACGCGCGAGATTAACTGCGCATCCGGCGTGCCGTGCTGTACGGCCCCATTCGGAGTCGCCCAATGAGTAGCAAAGGATTTTCGCATCAGAACGCTGGCACCCTTCCTACGTGGACTGATTTTCCTCGCAATCTGCGCGTCGGGGGCAGTGACCCTCGACATCCTGCTTAAGCCTCGCCCGCCGCAACCACCGTCACCAACTAGCGCGGTGCCAACCGCCAAACAGTTCGACGGCTCGCGACTTTTCGTCGGCATCGACCATAAGAGCCTTGCGCCTGAGTTCGCTGAGCCCATCGCGTGGGCTCGCTCCGTCACGGCCGCGGTCACTCCGTCCGTCACGCTGTTCGACGGCCAGACGATTTTGCGGCCTGTGCGCATCGCGTTCGCGCTGATGCGGCTGAGCCTGTCTCCTACTGCGGCCCGTGAGGAAATTGTCAAAGCCATCGCTTGCGCGGGGCGCTTGGCAGGCAGGCGGTTCCCGACTTTCATCTCGTTGGACTCGAAGGTGGCCTCCTGCCCCGCAGCGGGTCGTTTGAAACACGCCGGCGCCGACACGTCGACAGCAAACCAACAGTCCCTCGCGCGCACCGCGCGAGTGGAAGTCTATCCCCTGATCGAACGCGGACAGTTCGGGGCGGCGATCGCGCGCATCGACCGGCTGATGGCTAACACAAAAGTAACGCGCGACCAGTTGCAACTCCTGCTGGTGCTCGAGGGGCAGCTGTATTTCAGCCTGAACGAAACGCAAAAGGCTGTCTCGCTCTTGGACCAAGCCATTAGTCTGGCCCCCGGCAGCGAATCGGCGCGTCGCGCTCGCAATGCCAAGTATGAGCTGGCGAGGCTTCTGCACGTGCGAGCGCCGGGGAATCCCCCGGAGCCGCAACCCTCGGCGACAAATGCCGCGATGATACCGCGGAGGCGTCGTCTGCGCGTCGGACGGCCGACGATCCTCGCGGCACGGAGCGCCGCCTGTTCTCAGGCGAACCTCACCCTGGGAGCCGGCGTCAGCCTGGCGCGAGGTGGCTGCGGGGAATAAACCGCGCGCGACGGGCCTCTCAATAGTATGCAGGCCCTTTATGTGGCTTTGGCCGACGTCGTCGTCGTGCTGCACGCTAGCTACGTCGGCTTCGTAATCGTCGGCGAACTGGCGATTTTGCTGGGAATTCTGTTGCGGTGGGGCTGGATCCGCAACCGGACGTTTCGGATCGCCCATCTGGCGGCGATCGGCTTGGTGGTTTTCGAGGCCTGGGGAGGCATCACCTGTCCGCTCACGACGCTGGAAGACTGGCTGAGATCACAGGCGGGGCAGACTGTCGAGGACGGCGACTTCATCGGACGCTGCGTGCACCACGTCCTGTTTTACCGGGCCGACCCTTGGATATTCACGGCCTGCTACACGGCGTTCGGCGCGCTGGTCGTGTTGACGCTGATTGTGTCGCCGCCGCGCTGGAGATCGGCGCCTAAGCCGCCCGCAAAG
>DASPSM010000038.1:0-19317 GCA_035623955.1 Planctomycetaceae bacterium | reverse complement strand
TGTGTCAAGATGCCCGGGATTCGATCGATTCAACACGGCCGCTCTGCGCGGCTTTCCCGGAGCCGTTTCTTAAGCGAGCCTATCGAACTTGTGCATCCTCGCCCGTGAGCAAGTTCGGGAAACTGACTGGCAAAAGATCCCAAGCGGGGACTGGTGGAACCGCTCTTGCTGCAAAAGAGCCGATATGTTTAATAGGGCCGCTGCATTGCGTACCAGGGCCAGTCTTCGAGAAAGGAGATTCCCATGCTCCGCAAAATGATCTTCATCGCCCTCGTGGCGATCGTGGCGATCGCGTTGCCAGTTGCCTCGACTCAGGCCGGCGGCGGAGTGCGCGTCGGCATCGGCATTGGCATTCCGGTTGGTGGCTGGGGTTACTATGGCGGCTATGGGCCGTATTACTAACGGCCGTACCCGTACTACTATCCGCCCGCCGCTTACGTCGCTCCGGCGCCGGTTTACGCTCCGGCCTATGGGCCAGCGCCCGCTCCGGCGTACGGGCCACCGGCTCCCGCTTACAGCCAGGGCCCGGCACCGACGTACTCGCAATCGCCCAGCTCGAACTATCAGCCGCCCCCGGCTCCGTACAACGCCGCCGGTCCAGCGAGCTATGTTCCCGCGCCGGGAATGTCGCCTCAACCGGCGCCGCTGCAGCCATAAACTCTGTGGTCCAGTCGGCGACTTGGTGACCCAGCGATTTGTAAAACACGGCTGAACCCCTCGGTTCAGCCGTGTTCGCGTCTGCGGGGCCGCACCTCGATCTGACCTTCCCTTCACAACTTTCGTTAACCGCTTATAATCCGTCCCTCCGTTCGGATCGCGCGGCGCGTTTGAAGCGGTGCCGCCGTCCGTTTGACGGATGGGATGCCGGCAATGAATGGACTCCAGCCGCGGATTCCGCCGCTAGACCTGCTTCCGGAAATCGAGCTTCTCTGGAGCGAAATTCAGACCGCGATTTCCGACGTTATCCGCTCGGGTCAATTCGTGCTCGGGCCGCAAGTCCGCGCCTTCGAGGCGGAAATTGCCGAGTGGCTGTCGGTCAAACATGCGGTCGCGTGCAACTCGGGGACCGACGCGCTGGTGCTTGGCCTGCGGGCGTTGGACATCGGGCCTGGCGACGAAGTCATCACCACCCCGTTCACGTTTTACGCGACAGCAGAGGCGATCAATCTGGTCGGCGCAGAGCCGGTGTTCGTCGACATCGAGCCGCGAACCTTCAACATCGATACGGCTCAGATTCCCGAAGCGTTGACTTCCCAGACGAAAGCCATAGTGCCGGTGCACCTGTTTGGGCACGCGGCCGATTTGGACCCGATTCTCGAAGTTGCCCGCAAGCACGGCCTGGCAGTTCTTGAAGACGTCGCGCAGGCGTTCGGAGGACGTTATCTCGGGCGGCCGCTGGGAAGCTTGGGTAATGCCGGGGCGTTTTCCTTTTACCCGACCAAAAACCTCGGTGCCTTTGGCGATGCCGGCCTCCTGGCGACGAACGACGATCGCATTGCGGAGATGGCTCGCAAGCTGCGCACCCACGGCTCGCTCACGCGCGATTGCAATGAAATGATCGGCTACAACTCGCGTCTGGACGAGATCCAGGCTGCCATCCTGCGTGTCAAACTGCCGCACGTCGAGGCATGGAATCGCGAGCGGCAGCGCGCGGCGGCCACTTATCGCCGCCTGCTGGCTGACGTGGAAGGAGTTGTGCCCCCGTCGGTCGAGGAATATGCAGATCACGTGTTCAATCAGTTCACGGTCCGCGTCATCGGGCACAATCGCGACGAGGTAAGAACGCTGCTTGCCGAGTCGGGGATCGGCACGAGCGTCTACTACCCGGTCCCCGTCCATCGGCTGCCGGTTTATGCCGACCAGCAACACGATCTCCCCGTGGCCGAGTGTGCCGCGCGCCAGGTTCTCAGCCTGCCGATGGGGCCCTTGATCTCCAACGCCGCGATTGGCCGTGTCGTCGATGCGCTCAAGGCCGCATGCACTGCCGAGGCCACCGTCGCCGCGTAGGGGCGCGGACGAAAGCGGCTCATCTCGTTGAATTCGTTGAGCGGCGCAATGGCCACCCGGTTGACGCCAACAAAACGCAAATCTGAAGCGCGGACGCTGCTGGATTCGCCGCAAATCAGCGCGCTGTTTAACAAGGTGCGTCTAGCTACTGACGCGCCGATCGAGCCCCCTCCCTCCAGAAAGAACCCCCTTCCTGCCGCAATCGGGATCGGCCTCTTGTGCGCGATCGCCTGGTGGTGCTTTGGCGGCTTGCGATCCGGGGTGGTCCGCGCGACTCTGCCGGGAGGCAGTCAGGCAGCCAACCCGGCGATTGGCGAGACCTGTTTGTATCGAGGGGACTTTTACCCAAGTAGCGGCGTCGAGACGCTGCAGCAGCTCCAAGTCATTAAGACTGGTACCAACGGCGTCGCTGGATCGCCGTTGGCGGCCCGCGGAATCGCATACGCGATCCTGGCGAATTGGTTTACGGTTGCGTTCGACGCTTACTACGCACCGCTGGCGCTCAACTTGACACTGTGCTGGCTTTGCGCCTGGCTGGTCGCGCGGGTGACGGGCGTTCTGTTTCGCGATCGCGTGAAGTCAATCTTCGCGGCAACCTGCTTCAGTCTGTCAATCGTCACGACGTCGTTCGTCGGTGCTGTCGGGCCGCAACTGCTCGGAATCTGCTGTTGTTATTTGTGGACGTTACTTCTGGTCAGGAAGGATGCGGACGACGAGCCGATCGGGTGGCGCAGTGCGATCGGACTGGCCGCCTTGCTGGGACTCTGGTCGCTCGTGGACATCAGCTCGGCGACGGGACTGGCGGTCTATGCCGTCATCACGCTCAAACGGCGAAAACTCGCCCCCTTGTTTTTGGCGGCGTTGTGCTGGGGCCTTCTGCCATTGGCCCAGGAGTTGGTGTGGCGACGACTGGGGATCGCGGTCAAACCCAATGTCGACCTGGCTCTCATCGGAAACGCACTTCAGCAGCATGGATCGCGATTCATTGCGGACCCGCTGGGCTACCTGGGGTTCCTCACGATCGAGGTCGGGAACCTCGTTTTTAATGATAACCCGCTTAACGTCGCGATCTGCCTGGTGGGGCTCGGCCTGTTGCCACACAAATCCAGATGGATACTGCGAGTCTGCTTTTTCGTTCCGATCGTGGTGCAGCTCATCTTGCTGCCCACGACTTCCAATCGCGGGGCGGCAATCGCCGGCAACACGATCGTGCCCTTTGCGCTTTTGGCACACTACGGCGTCGAATTGGGTCGGCGCTTGCAGTCAAAGTTCGGTGCTGACGCCGTTGCGCTCCCGGTCGTTGCGCTCGTCGTGCTGCAGGGCATCTGGGGGTACTCGGGCCTCTACGGTTGGGACTTTCCCGCCAAGGCTCTGGCAACAGGCGCCTTCCGTGAAGCAGGAACACTCGGTCCAACGAAGTTCGCCCGCCTTTCCGGCTCCCCCCAAGAGGTGCCAACGGTGCTCGGCGGTCCTGTTCGAGCGCCTTGGTTCTGTGGGCTGGTAAAGGATCAGCGGCGTCCGCCGATCTTCGCCAACGATCGGGTGGCCCCCTATCGCGACGATTGGTCCGGCTTGCCGTTGGTTCGTCGTCTCTTGGCCGCCCAAGCGCCAATCCTCGCGGCCTTGCTGATCGCCACTCTGTGCTTGATGCGAACCTGGCGGGGGCTCGGCACAGCCGCCTTGTTCTCGGGCTGCATTGCCGGTGCGCTCTTGGGCAGCTCAACGAGCGGATTTGCTCCGCAATCGCTGGCGTCATTCGAGGGTCGAATCGCCGTCAAGGAGGACGAAAAACTTGTTGGCGCCGTTCGGCTTTCACCGGAGTTCCAAGCGAGCTTGGAGGACGCGGCGGAACGCAGTGAGCACGTGGAAGTCTTTGTGTGCGCGCGCGCGGTCCATCTGCGGGCCGAGCATCCAGTCGAGTTGCAGGTCGCGGAATGGAGCTCAACGGAGCCGCGACTCCTCATTCCGGCCCGAGCGTTCCTCGAATCTGTTCGTGCTCGCGGCGGACGAGTGGAGTTCTCGATCGCAGCCGCTACCGGCTCCAAGGGACTGTCATTGCATTCGTGGCAGTCGACGCGTCCCAACGGCGCGCGAAGCGCAGAGCTGGTCCATACGGACGGAACCAAGGAATCGCTCGATCGTTTTCCCTCGTTCGAGATTCGCGTCATCCGTGCAAGTCGCGCGTACAATTTTCAAAAACTCCTCGAGCGCTTCGAGCCCTTGCCCTCCGGAGACTATTCGCTCGTCGGTTTCTGACGTCCAGCGAAAACATCGGGAGCTGCGCCGGCTCTGAACGCACATCGAGGCTTCCCAAACTCGCCAAAGTGCGCATCCGTATTGACGCTCCAGTGAGCATTTCTTAGAAGTACGCGTCCCGCTTCGAGCTCGGGCTGAGCCCCGAGGCTCGACCGCGCGACTGGATTAATCAAAGCAGGGATGCGGCATGGATGCCCCGCGGCTGTCGATCGTCATTCCCGCCCTCAACGAAGAGGAGGCGATCGGCGAGACCATCAGACGGTGCCTGGCCGCGCGAAAATATATCTGCGAATCCGCGGGACTGAGCGACGTCGAGATTCTCGTCGTCAGCGACGGCTCGACGGACCGCACGGTTGAGATCGCACAGGGCTTCGACGACATCAGCGTCATCGAGTTCCCGCAGAACCGGGGCTATGGGGCGGCAATCAAGGAGGGTTGGCGGCAAGGTTCCGGATCTTTACTGGCGTTTCTGGACGCCGACGGGACCTGCGACCCTCGACACTTCGCGGAAATGTGCCGGCTGCTGCTGTCCGACTCGGCCGATGTCGTGCTTGGATCGCGGTTGGGCCCAGGCTCGAAAATGCCGCGAATCCGACGGATCGGAAATCATCTTTACGCCTTTCTCCTGGGGTTCCTCTGCGGTCGCCACGTGACCGACACCGCCAGCGGGATGCGCGTCGTGCGCCGGAGCTCTCTGCGGCAGCTCTATCCACTCCCGGACGGGCTGCATTTCACGCCATCGATGAGCGCACGGGCTCTGCTCAACGATCTACGGGTCATCGAAACACCGATCTCTTACGACGAGCGCACGGGAGAGAGCAAGCTGAGCGTCGTTCGCGACGGCGTCCGTTTCCTGCAGACGATCTTCGACGGGGTGCTGTGCTACCGGCCGGAACGGCTGCTGCTTTGCGGTGTGACTGCTTCGCTGATGCTCGTCTTACTCATGGCGCTGCATCCGATCGAACACTATTTTTCGACACAGCGAGTCGAAGAATGGATGATCTACCGGTTTGTCGTTTGCCACTTGCTCGGTTCGTTTGCGCTGCTTTTGTTGCTGGCGACGGCGCTGTCGAATCAGATGGCCAGTTTTGGACCGCGGCGCCGGGAAGCCACGCCGTTTTGGCCGGCACTCATCTCCGAGATGTTGCGCTGGCCGGCAATCGCGGTGCTGATGATCGCACTGTGCGCTGCGTCATTGCTCTTTCTCTGGCCCGGCATCATCGAGTTCTTGTCAACCGGCAAAGTTCACATGCACTGGTCGCGGCTGATTGTAGGAGCGTTCACGGTATTTTCGGCTGCGCAAACGGCTGTCTTCGCGCTCCTGATGAAGGTGATCTCGATCTGGCAGCGCGAACGTGAAAGCGGCCGGCAAGCCGATTACGACTCGCCCCCGGTTGCTGCACACTCGGTGCGGGCAGGGAACGGCGATCGAGCGATCGCCGCCTGATCGGGGCGGAGAGACAGTTTTGGGGGGAATGGGCGGGCATGGATACGGCTTCGGAGGCGACACAACGCGCTGCTCCGTTAAGGCGCACAGGCGCGCGGAAGCCAGCGCCCGGTCCGACCGATGCGCACCCCATCGTGCACTGGGAAGCGGGGGTTGTCTGCGAGGACGAGGCCTGGGAAGCCGCCTACGAACGATTCGAGACGCCCGAGGAGGAAATTCGAAAGTTCATCCGCCGGTACCGCCGGCTCGGTATCGATACAATTCCTCGATCGTGTGACGTCGTCGAACTGTTTTGCGGACGCGGCAATGGGTTGAAGGCCCTTGAGCAGGTCGGCTTTCGATCGCTCGAAGGGGTCGATCTTTCTCCCCGACTGGCGGCCCGCTATCGCGGCCCCGCCCAACTCTACGTCGGCGATTGTCGCCAGCTTCGCTTTGAGGACGGCACCAAGGATCTGGTGATTATTCAAGGAGGATTGCACCACCTTCCCGAGCTCCCCGGTGATCTCGAACGCGTCTTTTCAGAGATCAATCGCATCCTGCGGTCCAGCGGCCGCGTGGCGATCGTCGAGCCGTGGTTGACGCCGTTCTTGCGAGTTGTTCATAGCGTCTCGGCCAGCCGCGTGATGCGGCGGCTTTGGCCCAAGCTGGACGCGCTGGCGAGCATGAACGAGCGCGAAGAAGTGAGCTACCAGGCCTGGCTCAGCCAGCCTCAGCTCATCCGGAGATTGCTGATCGAATCGTTCGTCCCCGAGCGACAATTCGAGCGATTTGGAAAGTTGTTCTTCGTGGGCCGGCCTCGCAAATCCGAGGTCATCGAATGACGTCAAACGCGGCCAATGCTACCCGCCCTCGGCTCTTTCCCGACTCGAGCGAATCGCCCTCCAAGCGATCCGGCGCTTGGATTATCCTCGCCTGGTGGACATCCTGCCTGGTTATCTTCTGGGCTACCTTCGCGTGTACGCTCGTTGCGATTGCATGGCTGTCGCTGACTCCGCGTCAGCAGTCATTCGACACCGGCGGTGCCAGGCAAGTCTGGCGAATTGGAACGCGGGCCTACGAAGCTCAATTTCCCGGCCGGCTGCCGCCAGGATGCGTGGTCGGCTGCGCCGGCCTGCAACTGACCGAAGCGGCCACGGCCGAGGAGGTCGTGCGTCAAGCAGGACGTTATTGGATCGATGCCGATCGTGGAATCGTCCGCTGGTCGCCGCAGGCAAGCGCAGCGAGTCCGCATACGCCGATTCCGATCGCTGTGCTCGTGGTTCCCGGGAAAATGCCGCCGGTGCTGGGAAGAAAGCTACTTCTGTTTTGGATTCCGGCGGCCTTCCTCGCGACCGTCGGTTTAGTTCTGGCGATCGGCAATCGCTCGATTCCGCTGACCACGTCTCAGGCGCTTCCAAAGCTGCTCGTCCGATCGTTGTCGGCATTTACGTTCGTCGTCCCCGCCAGCGTTGCGTGGCGAACGGTCGTCGTTCTGGCCGTTGAGTTCGGGTTGGCGTTGGCACTCATCCCAGACTGGAACTGCCTGATCACGTGTCCTGACTCACGCAGCTACGTGGAGAACTGGCGGATCCGGACGCCGTTGACCGCCCGATGGATCGCCCTGTTTGATTCCAATCGGAACGAGCCGCGGACCGGCAGCGTGCCGGCAGAGCATCGGACGATCGCCCACTGGGGAGCGTCGCACCGCTATGTGAACGCGGTGCGCGCTTGGAAACTGCTCCTCCTTGTTAGCGTGTGTGTTTGTGCCTGGTGGCTGACGTCGTTCATGCCTTGGTGGATGGCTGCCCCGTTCATCCTGGCTGCTGCGAGCTTCGACGCGTCGCGCGGGCTTTGGTCGAGTGGAATGAGCGGCTACCTCGATGTGATTTTGTCGGAGCCGCTCAGCTATTCGTTGCTGTTGTTACTCCTGGCGTCGCTTTGCGCCTATCTTGCGCGGCCCGGGTGCACGCGCGGCTTGGCGATGGTCGCGTGTTTGACCCTTCTGGTTCTCGCTCGGCCTGCGAGTGTTGTCTTCACGGCGGTGATCGGCTGCGTCTGGTTCTGGCACCGGCGTCGTGATGGGTTGGGAATCGCATGCTGGCGGGCCGGCAGCCTGGCGGTGCTCTTCATGGGCGCTATTGCGCTGCATTGCACGTGGAATCGTATGCAACATGGTCATTTTCGCCAGCACGCGTTTACCGGCATGAATCTGATGACGACGGCGCTCGAAGTCGCCGATCCGGATGATGCTGGTGCTTTCGCCGACCCCAGTCTTTCACGATATGCGCAGCTGGTCATCGGCAAGGCGCGCGAGACTCGACGAATTCCGTTTGACGCGGGTGCGGCTGACGCGAATTGTTGGCAAATTGCCGTTCCCGCCTACACGGTCGTCTATGGCGCGAGCGCGGAAGAAGAGCCCTTCGAAGCGGACGAGGTGCTGACGTGCGTGGCCCGCACGATCATCCGCCGGCATCCGCGGGAATTCTTCGAGCTCGCGTGGTCGAGCTTCCGGAGCGGTTTCTGGAGGACATGGATCCACGTTCCGTTGCTGTTGACCGGCGCGGCTGCGTTCGGGCTATTTTGGCGCACACGGAACTGGCCGTTCTTGTTTGTCGCGTTTCTGGCCATCGTGCCGTTCGTCGGCATCATCCCCGCTTGCGTGACCAACTATCCGATCGACCGCTATCGCTCTTTGACGAGCTTTGCCGAGATCTGGAGCCTGCCGCTCTTGATCGGCGCCGCAATCGGGCATTTCTCGAATCGTTCGGTGGCCGCTGCCTCGATCGAACGACGAGAAGAGCGCCGCGGCTTTAAGATTGGCGCCACACCACAATGTGGCTACGAGACCCCGTACCGCTTTTGCGCTTAAACCGCAGGAGCACTTCGCCCTTGCCGGTCTTCTCCAGGGCCCGGCGAACGTCGACCACGCTGGTGACCGGCGCGCGGGCGACCTCTTCCAGCACGTCGTAGACATCCACACTTCCCGCCAGGGAGCTGCGGGGGTCGATGCTCAGGACCAAAAGTCCGCGCGTGGTTTCCGAAAATCCGAGTTGGGTCGCCAGGTCGCTTGAAAGATCGTGGAGCGTCAGGCCGAGCGGCTTGATCAGCGAGCCCATTGCCGGGTGGCTCGGCGCTTCGGAGCGCTGATCCATCTCCTGCCGGTTCGAGAGATTCACCTCGATCGACAACTTTCGGCCGTCACGGAAGACGACGAGCGCGACCTTGCGGCCGATTTGCGTCAGGCTGACGAGGTTGATCAGGTGATTCTCATCGAGGACGTCGACACCGTCGAAGGAGAGCACGACGTCGTCGACAACCAGGCCCGCGCGGGCGGCCGGCGAACCCTGATAAATCTGCGTGATCCTCGCCCCGCGGACTCGATCGAGCTTGAGCTCCCGGGCCTTGTCGGAGGTGAAGTCCGGGTCGAGCATAACGCCGAGGTACGCCCGCTGGACTTGTCCGCGCTCCAACAGGTCGTAGACGACCCGGCGAACCAGGTTACTCGGAATGCTGAAACCGATGCCGTCGTTGCCGCCGCTGTTGGAGGCGATCGCCGTGTTGATGCCGACCAGCCGGCCGTCGACGTCGATCAGCGGTCCACCGCTGTTTCCAAAGTTGATCGCCGCGTCGGTCTGAATGAAGTCCTGGTTGACCAGGTCGCTGCGATTCCCCAAGTGCAACGCGCGGCCTCGCGCGCTGACGATTCCCATCGTCACCGACTGGCTCAATCCGAACGGGCTGCCGACCGCCAGCACCAGGTTACCGATTTCCAGCCGGTCGCTGTTTCCCCAGGGCATCGGCTTGGCGTTATCTGCGTCGATTTTTAAGACGGCCAGGTCCGTCTCGCGGTCGAACCATTTCTGCGTCGGATGAAAAGAACGACCGTCGCGCAATCGAATCGAAACCTGATCGAGAGTCGCCGCGTCGCCGATGACATGGCGGTTCGTGACGATGTAGTAACCGGGGACCGTGGGGCTGGTGACAATCACGCCGGAGCCGGTCTCCTCGACAAGACGCTGCTCCGACGTTTGGAATTTGCTCTCGATATGGACGACGCTTGGCGTCACCTCGGCGGCGACACGGGCAAGCTGGCGGCTCGTCTGGACCAGCGGCGAACTGCCCCGATCGAGGGCCGCGGCGTCCGCCAGCGATTTATCGTCGGAACGCGCGTGAGCGGGGCGGCTGAGCGGTCGGGAGGCAATTCCCAGACCAAGGGCGATTCCCAGCACCAGCGTCGGCACGCTCCACCGCAGAGGGAGCAGGCGTACCATGTTTCAGTCCGCGATGTCGATGTCACCTAGCGTCAACTCGCGATCCCGCAGACGCCCCTCAAGCTCGAAGGCCGACTCCCAGTCCGCGCCTTCTTCATCTCCGCCGCGCGACAGTTGTTCCTGAAGCCGCTGGCAGGTGACGCAAACCGGGGTAAAGGGCAAAGCCTTCAATCTCTCGATAGGAATCGGCTGGTCGCAAACCTCGCAGATACCATAACGTCCGCGGCGAATCAAATCGATGGCACGCTCGACTTGGACGAGCTCCCGGCTCTCCAGGGCCGCCAACTGCGTGTTGAGTTCGACCTGGGCACCGTCGTTGGCGGCGTCGGCCTCGTCCCCCGCAGTGGAAACCTGGGTGTGATTCAAATCGTCGGCGAGCTTCTTGCGAAGCGAGTCGCGCTTGGCGACCAACCGTTCGTGAAGCCGCAACAACGCGTCTTTTCGAGCCATGGAACTTTAATCCTTAACTACGCTTCAGGTCCGTTCAAAGCACCATTTCCCCCCGGCGCTGTGAACTCGCTCCTAATTATGGAGCCGCAAGTCAACCAGCCAACTATAGCTCTCGAAAGTCGAAGCGATTCCGTCCGAAAAGTGCGTCGGACTGGTCGGATGTGCGCGAAAAGTCGCCGAGGAGGATTGAGAAAACTCATCCGATCGCTGCAACCGAGACGCTGCAAGAAACTTAGGGCGTTTCCCGAGCGGCCGAACTGAGTAAGTTCTGACCTGGACGGCCGCAGTTTCTGGTTTCTGCAATCCCGCCTGCCAACGATGCTTACGTCGCCGCCCGGCAACATGTTGACAGAAGCCCCCGGCCCCGCACAGATTCTGCCGAATGCCGCAATCATCTGCCGCGACTCAGCTTATGGCGACCTGATTTGCCGCAGACTGCCCCTCCCGGGACTTCGGGACGAGCCGCGGCGCGTTGCGTTCGGGAAGCATCCGGACGTGTTCCGTAGAACCTCTTCCTTTGTCATTGCGCCGGGGAAAAGTTCGATGCCGTTCGAACGATGCAATTGAGCGGCCTCTGGGCTGGAAGCCGCAAGAATCGGGGTCGCGCCCGCGAAACCTGGATTTGCGGGAACGCCGCGACCCGGGGAGCCCGGACCGGATCGCATTTTTGCGAACGACACTTGGTTCGCGGAAATTCGCCGCGACCGAAGGTCGGCGGTCAGGCCGCGGACTTGTTCACTTTTGGGTGTCTTTCACGTCGGCCGAGGCTTTCCAACGCCGGAAGCTGCGAGGCGATAAACCGCATCATCCCCACGGTTTGCTCATCAGCGCGGTCATGTGCCAGCGCGCGGATGAACCGTCGGATATCCCGCTGAAGGGTCTCAGGCGACCGCGTCCGGTGGACTCCCTCGCAGTCGATGAGCCAGATCCCCCAGGCAGCGCTCCCCTCGCGTTGGGGAAATACGTGACGAGTCGAGATGCTTCGCCACGCCCAACCTGCTGCGTGGATCCGCAATAATGCTTGGGCGACTTGCTCGAGAATCCGCCGCCGATCTTCGAGCGGCAGCGCTAGCCAGGCCCCGTTCAAGATCATCTCCGACAGCGAAGCAGGGGGCGGGACCGATTTCACAATCAAGGCCGAGCGTTTCCAGAGCAGCCCTTCCTCGAGAATGGCGAGGCGCTCGGGAACGTGCAGCCCCAGTTGCTCGAATACCCCCAGTCCTTCCCACTCACGGACGGCCAGGCTCATGAAAACCTGCCCGGAGCGGATGTCAGCAAGCCTGGGCCACCAGCGGCGGCGCCCCCAACTGAGTTTGACGAATGCGGTGACCAGCTTGCCGTCGGTGCCACGCAATTCGAGTTTGAAGACGGCCCGGCCGACATGACGAACTTGCGCCGAGTCGCGCTCGGCGAAGATGGCGTCCAGGCTCCCCAGTCCGTGGTGGCGCAGAAGCCTCTCGGTTGCTGGCGACTGAAACTTGGTCAGTGGTCGGACGGGCATCGAGTCAGCACTTTCTGCCTGATGGCGCAGGCGGAAGTCTAACGACGGTTCGATCGTGCGCATAGAGGGGCTGGTCGCTTTCGTGATGACGCCCGACCAGAGACTTAGGAGTCTGCTTCGCGCGACGAAGGTTCCGATCCTGACGAGTCCACCTTTGGTGCCGTTTTAAACCCCGCTTCGCTCATTGGCCCACGAAAAATCGGCAGTTTCCCCTACGCCGCCGGCCACTTTTCGCCGAAAGCAATGGCACCCGCCGCGTTCGCGGTGCGCCACCAAAACGCGCTGCTCCGGCAACGAGTGAGCGGCGGCACCGGGCTGAAGCAGGCAAAGGCAGCGGGATGAACCGCAAAATCCTGCTTGTCGACGAATGGCGGGCGGTTCGGCTCCTGGGCCGGCGCGTGCTGGCCTCGTTGGGTTTCCAGACGCGGGAAGCGCGCAGCGGACTCGAAGCGCTCGAGGTATTTGTCCTCGAACCCGACATCGCCGCCGTGTTGTTGGACTGGAAGCCAGAGGACGAGCATTGCCTCGAACTCTTGAAGAGGGTTCAGGCTCTCCCGCGGCGTGCCCGACCACTTGTGATTGCCTGCGCCGAATCACTCGAGAAGGCCCAAATCGTGGCGGCGCTGCAGGCGGGGGCCGACGAATTTCTGCAAAAACCCTACGGGCGCGAGACGCTCCGCGAAAAACTCAAGCAGTTGGGCATTGCGGAATTCGACCATTCGGGGCGGGCTGAAATCGCGTCGTCAACTTGCTGAGGACATGATGAGTTTGTCGATCCGGGATCGATCATCGCTCTTTTTGCTGGGCCGGAGGCAATCGGCAAGCGACTCGGAGGGGGACTATATCCTGCGAGCATGCGGAGGGGGCCGCCACGCCGTCGAGACTTCCCCCGGTTTACTGGGATTGAACGTTCGCTCGCGCCGGAGCCCTAGCTTTCCCTTCGCCGCCGCTGTGAGTCGCGCAGTCTTGTCTGACGGGTCAGCATTTTTCGACGAGCTGCAAGGGCTCGCATCCCTGATCACGATTGCGCTAGCCGCGCTCACGGCGCAGCGTCACCTCGGTCGAAAGCTCAGGATTTGGTCGGTCGACTGCGGGACCGGGCAGCCGACGTACAGTCTCGCGATTGCGCTCGCGGAACTTTGTTCTGGATTGGACGACTGGCGCATTGAAATCGTCGCTTCGGACACAAACGCCGCGGCTTTGGAACGCGCCGAGCGCGGGATTTACACTTCGTCCGAGGTGCAGCGAGGTCTGCCCAGCGAATTCCTGGTGCGACACTTTGAGGAGCTTCCGGCGCAGCGTGGCTGGCGTTTCAACTCGCGACTGCGCGAGCCAATCACCTGGCTGCACCTGAACGGCGTATCCAGCTGTGCCGCAGTCGGCCTGGCTGACGTTGTGTTTTGCCACCGCAAACGCGGCGGGGCAAGCCCCGGCGTCACGCGACGCTGGCCGCTCGGGCGGCTGATGGCGCAACTCGCGACGAACGGTTTCTTGATCCTGCAGTCACCGGATTCCGCTGGGGAGCGCGCGCCTGAGTTGGAGTGCGTTCTTTCTGACGGCCGAGACCTCGCCGTCTACCGGCATGCCAGAGAAGCCTCGCGTTTAATCGCCTGATCACGGCCGGCCAGGCCTCCCCACTCGTTTGATGTCGCAGCAGGAATCACTGCCCATGAGAAATGCCGAAGGTGGTCCGCCGACCAGTGAAACAAGGTCGTTCGACCTGCTCCCGCTGGGATTGTGCATTCTCGATCGGCAGATGATCGTGCGTTGCTGGAATCGCCCGCTCGAACAGTGGACGGGTATTCGCCGCAACCAGATTCTGGGGCGGCCATACGCCAGCGCCGTGGGAGCCGCCGCCGCCTCGGCGATTCACGAACGAGTCGCGACGGCGTTGGACGGCGACGGCGCAAACGAGACAACGTGCACGCTCTTGCAGAATTTCGGATGCCCGCCGGATGCGACGGTTTGCTCCCGTATGAAGCAACGGATCACCGTGCACCGTTTGGGGGAATTGGCCCTCGTCGTCGTCGAGGACGTCACCACGGAATATCGACAAATCCGCGGACTGCTGGCGGAACGTGAGACTCTAAGTTCAGGGATGCGCCGACTCGAAGAGCGAGCGCGGGCCCTGCGGCTGAGCGAAGAGCGATTTAACTTGGCGGTCCGCGGGTCGTGCGATGGGATCTGGGACTGGGACACCGTCACTAACGAAGCTTACTTTTCGCCGCGATTCAAGGAGCTGCTGGGCTATGCCGACGGCGAGTTCGAAAACACGCCCTATTTCCTTGCGCAGCGTCTGCCTCCCGAGGAGGCGCTCCGGACGGTCGCGACGGTCCGCCGCCAGCTTAAGCGAAATCAACCTCTCGATCTCGAGACCCGGCTGCTGACCAAGCAGGGGGGTTGGCGCTGGTTTCGCGTTCGCGGCCGCTCGATACCCGACGCGAGCGGCCGCCCGGTGCGGGTCGCAGGAACCCTCACTGACGTTACGGACCGCAAGAGCTTCGAAGCCGAGCTGAAGCGTTCGGCGGTGGAGGTCGAAGAGTCGAGGCGGCGAATCGAGGCACAATCGACCGCGCTCATCGAACAGGCCGCCGAGCTCGAGGTGGCCCGCCGTCGAGCCGAACAGGCCAGCCAGTCGAAGAGCGAGTTCCTGGCGAACATGAGCCATGAAATCCGGACGCCGATGACGGCAATTCTCGGCTTCGCCGACTTGCTCCTGATGGAGGAGGGAATCGAAAAGGCTCCGCCCGACCGCAAGAACGCCCTCGAGACGATTAAACGCAACGGGGAGCACCTGCTGGAGATCCTCAACGACATTCTGGATCTCTCCAAAGTCGAGGCCAGTTCGCTCAGGATCGAACGGATCCGGTTTGCGCCGACGAAGATCGTGGCCGACGTCATCGCTTTGATGAAAGTCCGTGCCGACGCCAAGCAGCTCGAATTGAAATCGACGTATGAGGGGCTGCTGCCTGAGACGATCGAGAGCGATCCAACGCGGCTGCGCCAGATCTTGATTAACCTGGTCGGCAACGCGATCAAATTCACCGAGTCGGGTGGAGTCGAGATCCTCGTGCAGTTTCTTCCAAACACGCCACCGCGTGACGGCGCACTTTCGGGCGGGCGGTTGCAATTTGCAGTGCGCGACACCGGCATCGGCATGAGTGCCGAGGAGCTGGGCCGGCTGTTTCGGCCGTTTACTCAAGCTGACGCGTCCACCACGCGGAAGTTCGGCGGCACGGGGCTGGGTCTGACAATCAGCAAGCGATTTGCAAACCTCCTGGGAGGCGACCTCGTCGTCGAGAGCGCGGTTGGACGCGGTTCGACATTTACCGTTACCGTAGCGACGGGTTCGGTCGAAGGCATTCGGATGTCGCAACCGGCGTCGGGATCGCCCAATCCACCGGTGTCTTTATCTCGCGCGCGAACTGACATACCCCGCCTGTCTTGCCGGGTTCTAATTGCCGAGGATGGCGTCGACAACCAACGGCTGCTGTCGTTCTTGCTCAGAAAAGCTGGGGCCGAGGTCGAGGTCGTCGATAACGGCCGGGCCGCAATGGAACGGGCACTGGCTGCGAAGCAGGAAGGCAAGCCTTACGCCGTCATATTGATGGATATGCAAATGCCGGTGATGGATGGTTATACCAGCGCGTCGAACCTGCGGGCCGCCGGCTATTCCGGCGTGATCATCGCCCTGACGGCACACACGATGGCTGGTGATCGCGAAAAGTGCCTGGCGGCTGGTTGCGACGAGTATGCCACCAAGCCGATCCACGGGGCAAAGCTGATCTCGCTCATCCTCGCGTCACAAGGCGCGGCATCGAGCTAGCCGAGACTTCAGGCATCGACGTCGAGCGAATTGCCCCGATCGCCGAACGGATCCACCGCGTGCCTCGGAGGGCCTGAGGGCGCCTGGTGTTGTGCAACATCCTCGGCCCCCGTCTCGACTGGAGGCGTGTTTGCCGGCGACTGCCGCCGGTACAGCTGGCGGCCATCGGCGTCGCGGTCGGCCGAGAACTCAGTGTCCGCTACGTCTTGTGCGAGTGCGGCATCGCGATCGAGCTGCGCTTTGTGATCGGCAGTCAGCGACTTCGCATGATCGGAGGCAGCATCTGGACGCGCAGCACCGGCAACAGAGCCGGCCAGGTTCAGTCCTGCCGCCGTCATTCCGCCGATCGTGCTCATGAGACGTGCCAAGAGTCGTTAAAAAAAACGTCTAAACTTTAGCCGAAACGGAGACGGGAAGCCCATTTTCTTTCTTCGACTCCCACGATTCGTCAACCTTTATGTATTTTCCGAATTCACGACGGATTTTTGCAAAAAGCCGGCCCTCGGAATCGAGGCCTCCTCTAGCGATCACGGGCCAAGGGGCCGCCGTCGGCAGTCGAAAATCAAGCCGACTGCTACAATGATCCACTTTTGCGAAAATGGGCAAAGACGTTGCGGATGGCGAATTCAGGCGTGAAAACGGTAATTTTACTGGCAGCCGTGGGCGGCGCTGCGTGCTTTCGGCCAGCCGCAAATTCGGCGTTCGCGCAGGGCCAGAGCATCTTCAATGGCCGAGACCTCGCTGGCTGGGTGCCCGTTGGCGCGCGGGCGGCCGAAGATTGGCTGGTGCGCGACGGTTGCCTCGTGTGCCAGGGTCGCCATCACAGCTGGCTGCGCAGCAACCGCGAATACGGGGACTTCGGGCTCGAACTTGAATATCAAGTTTCGGCCGGAGCGAACAGCGGCGTGTATGTGCATGTCCCGGCCGACGGTAACCACCATCGGGACAGTTCGTCGCTCCCGCCTGCGGGGTTCGAGATTCAAATTCTGGACGATCACGCACGGCGGTATGCGGGACTCAAGGATTATCAGTATAGCGCTTCGCTGTATGACATCGCTGGAGCTCGGCCGCGCGTGTCGAAGCCGGCAGGGAGCTGGAATACCTTGGAAATCCGCTGTGTTGGGCTGCACGTGATCGTCATCCACAACGGCGTGCGGGTTGTGGACGCGCGACCAGAAAGTTTTCCGCTCTTAGCGTTGCGGAACAAACAGGGCTATCTCGGCCTGCAAAGCCACAATGGATTGGTCAAGTTTCGGAACATTCGGATCGAGTTGCTCTCTAAGCGCGCTGCTGACGACGGACCGAGCCGCAATCCGAGTAACATTGCCGTGCCGTCCTTCAACAGTGACAGGTCCTCACAGTAAATGAGCCGTTTTGTTCACACTTACGAGCAGGCGATCGAGTTTCTATTCGGTCGCATCAACTACGAGCGGGTGACGGGAATCGCCTTTTCGAGCGACGATCGAAAGCTGGCCCGCATGCAGCGGCTCTTGGAGCAGATCGGCAACCCGCACGAAGGCATGAAAGTGGTTCACGTCGCCGGCACCAAGGGCAAGGGATCGACGTCGGCGATGGCCGCGGCGATTTTGACCGCCGCCGGTCACAAAACGGGGCTTTTTACGTCCCCGCACATTTCGGCGTTCGAGGAGCGGATGGTCGTCAACGGCACGCCTCCTGCACCGACCCATTTCGTCGACCTGGTTAACCGTCTGATCGAGCCAATCGAGCGAATGGATCAAGCGACAGATGGACCGGGCCCGACCTATTTTGAGCTGGCGACTGCGCTCGCCTGGCTCTACTTCCGCGACTGCGAAACGGACCTCGCGGTGTTGGAGGTCGGCTTGGGAGGGCGCCTGGACGCCACGAATGTCTGCGATCCGCGCGTCTGTGTGATCACCAACATCAGCCGCGACCACACCAACGTGCTGGGGAACTCAACGGCGGACATCGCGCGTGAAAAGGCCGGCATCGTGAAGCCGGGGGTTCCGGTACTCAGCGGCGTCACTGGGGCTCCTGCCGCCGACGTGGTTGAGGCCGTTTGTCGCCAGCTCGAAAGCCCGCTGTACCGACTCGGCCGCGAAATTTCCTGGCGGCCGCACCCCGACGATGATTCAAGTCGCGCGGTTCCAGGCGACGTTGGGGCGCATCGGATCGACGTGGAGACGCCGTGGGGGAAATGGCCGGGGCTGACGGTGGCGCTGCGGGGAGTCCATCAAGCCGACAACGCGGCGTTGGCGGTTGCGGCAACGACCTTGCTGCCCGAGAAAGGCGTTCGGGTTCTCGAACAAGCCGTCGTCGCGGGACTTGCATCAGTACGCTGGCCGGCCCGAATCGAGGTTCTGGCAAGCCAACCGACCGTTGTGGTCGACGCAGCGCATAACTGGGCCTCGACGGAGGCCCTGTTGCTGACGCTCGACCAGGACTTCGCAACTGCGTCGCGAAGAATCCTCATCTTCGCAGCGACGCGCGAAAAAGACGTCGGGGGGATGTTGCGATTGTTGCTTCCCAGGTTCGATAGCGTCGTGCTGACGCAATATCAGACCAATCCCCGTGGAGTGCCCATCAACGAGCTGGCCGACTTCATGCAAGCGACATCGGCTCGCGACTGCCACATTGCCACGGACGCTGCGTCGGCCTGGCGGCTCGCCTCGCATCTTGCGACTGCCGACGATTTGATCTGCGTGACCGGGTCATTCTTTATCGCGGCCGAGCTGCGCGAGCTGATTCTCGACCGGCATGCCGGCGCTTCGGAGAGCGAACAACCGAACTCCAGGGCCGTCTGTTCGTAGAGTTCCCGCTCTCGGCAAATTCGACCGGCGGGAGCGCCTGCTAGTAGCCTGCGCCGGCAGGTGCCAGCCCGCCGCCGGGGGTTGGGGTGCGGCCGCGCTTAGACTTCCTTCCACCTCCCATACGCCCGCCCATACCTCGTCGGCCGGGTTTCTCTTCGTCCTGCGGGTTCGTCAGCTCTTCCCATTGGCCCTTCTGAAAGTTGTAGCGCTGTTTTTCTTTCTGATGGTCTTCTTCCTGGTCCAGGCCATCGATGATCCGCAGGGCGCCATTTCCGTCCACAAACACAAGGATGTCGGGCACCATCGTTCCGGTCTTCGCCTTTTCTGACGATTTTTTATCGCCCGGCTCAGCCTTGTCCTTCGTCGCAGCCGCCGCAATGTCGGTGAGCAGGTCGCCGTGAAGCGTGGTATCGAGCGAGAAGCCGGAGGCGACGTCGACCAGCGCATCGTTGGTGGTGAATGGGACTTTTTCTTTGTCCCAGTTGCCTTCCGCTGGGTTGAGGACGTCGGCGATCTGGAGCCCACCCAGGAGTTGACCAATAGAGACCAACAGGGGCTGCTTATTGACCACGGTGCCCGTGCTGGCGAACCACTCATAAAGATCGACCTGCGCCCAAGGCAATGATGAACGGCCCGGCCGATCGGCCACATGGACCACAAAGAAGCGGGAGTCTTCTGGAACGTAGACTGCTTTGGTGGGGTCGCTCCATTCGGTTTCCCGGGTGTCTTTTTGAATCAGCGAAGGGTCGCTGACCTCTTCGGCGTGCCGATTGACGAACGGGTTCATGACC
>DASPSM010000031.1:0-11620 GCA_035623955.1 Planctomycetaceae bacterium | reverse complement strand
GCCCCTGCTGGGCCTGCTGGGGACGGTGATCGGCATGATTCAATGCTTCAACGACATTGCCGTCTCGCAGAGCATGGGCAAGGCCGATCAGCTGGCCGGCGGAATTGGCATCGCGCTCTTGGCGACCGCCGCGGGGCTGGCCGTCGCCATTCCGTCGCTGTCGATGTACCAGTTTCTCTCGGGCCGGGTCGACGCGCTTACCGTCGACTTGGACTTGCTGTCGCAAAACGTGGTGCATCTCGTCTCTGCCGAGGCACTCGCGGACGGCTCCCACCTCTCCGGCCGACCCAAGGCGCGCCGGACTCCCGCCGGTTCGGAGCCGAAAGAACGCAAAGCGGTCTGAGGTCAGGGCTCACGCTCGCCGTAAGTCTTCGAGAACGTCAGTCGCCGGCCGCGCGGCCGAGGTGCCCGCACGATACGCAGCGGAACGGCGTTGTAACTCGGCGAGAAACTCCTCGCTCGATGTCGGATTGCCCTCGCCCGACAGGCTGTGCTCCAGCGCAGTCGCAACGTAGACTCGGTCTTCGGGCGATAAGGCCAATGCCTGTTCCAGAATCAGTTCTCGATCCGGCATCTCGGCGCACCTCAGTTTGTTGATTCATTCTCGCACGAACGCGACCTCTCGTCGACTGGGTTCAGGAAAAGCCGGGGCGCCGCTGGAAATTCGCGTTCTCAGCCGCGGTCGAACCTGCGAGAATTCGCCCGAATCGCTTTCGCCTGGCATCGGAGAAATCGCGCGCAGATGCAGCTCGACGTGCTGATTTTCGGTGGTGGGGCCGCTGGGCTGTGGCTGTTGGACGAGCTGGCGCGACGCGGGGCCCGCGCATTGCTGCTCGAGGCCGACCGTCTGGGGGCCGGGCAGACGATCGCCTCGCAAGGGATCATTCACGGCGGGCTCAAGTACACATTGCAGGGAGCGCTCACCCCATCGGCCGTACAAGTTCGCGAAATGCCGGGGCTCTGGCACGAGTGTCTTGCGGGGATTCGTCAGCCCGACCTGAGTGGCGTTCGCTTGCGGGCTGCGCACTGTCATCTTTGGCGGACCGACTCGCTTGGCTCGCGTCTCGGAATGATCGGGGCCCGCGTGGGCTTGCGCGTCGCACCCCAAGTCGTCGGAGACGACGAACGGCCTGCCCCGTTGGTTGGTTGCCCGGGCAGCGTGGCGCGGCTCGACGAGCAAGTCATTGCACCCGACTCGCTGGTCACGACTCTATTTGCCAGGAATGCAGATTGCGTGCTCGCGGTCGGAACGTCGGATGTCGACATCGAACTCGCTTCGCCCGGGCTCGTCCGGTGCGTGCGGCTTTCGGATCCTGCAACCGGCGCGGAATTAAATCTGGCTCCCCGGCGCGTTGTGCTTGCCGCCGGCCGCGGGAACGCCGAGCTTCGCCGACGCTGTGGTCTTGCCGACGCGGCCATGCAGACTCGCCCGCTGCACATGGTCCTCGTCCGCGGCAAGCTGCCCCTTTTGAACGGCCACTGCGTCGATGGCCGCACGACGCGTGTGACAATCACCTCCGATTGTGATTCGAGCGGCCGCACCGTTTGGCAGGTCGGCGGCCAGATCGCGGAAATCGGCGTCCACCTTGATGAGCGAGCGTTGCTTGCGCGAGCGGACGAGGAGCTGGGGGCGGTCATTCCGGGCCTCGACCTCGGGCCAGTCGAATGGGCAAGCTACCGCGTCGATCGGGCCGAGCAGGCGACGCCCAGTGGTGCCCGACCCGAGACAGTCGGGATCTTATGCGAAGGCAACCTGATCACCGCCTGGCCGACCAAGCTGGCCCTCGTGCCGTATCTCGCCGAGCGCGTTGTCGAGAAGATCGGCGTTGGCCAAACGGATCGGGAGGACGCGACCGCCGAGGAGGACGCGACATGCGCCGCGTGGCCGCGACCTGACGTCGCTCCGCTCTTTTGGGACGTCCCACGCGCGTGGTTGACGACGAGCGAGCTGCGTGACGCAAGCCGGCGCAAGGCCGCATAATCGGCGAGAATCTGCCCAATGGAAACGCCGCCGATGAGTATTTCTCGACTTCGCCGTCCGCTGGGCCGCACGGGTTTTTCGATCTCGCCGATCGGCTTCGGGGCGTTCAAGATCGGTCGCAATCAGAAAGTGAAGTACGCGACTCCGTACGAGCTGCCGGGCGACGAAGACGTGTCGCGGCTGCTCAACGGCTTGCTCGACCTGGGGATCAACTACATCGACACGGCGCCCGCCTACGGCACAAGCGAAGAACGCATCGGCCGCGCGATCGCACACCGCCGGTCGGAATTCGTGCTGGCCACCAAGGTTGGCGAGACGTTCGAGGCGGGCGCCTCGAGCTACGACTTTTCCGGCCAGGCGATTCGCCAGAGTGTCGAGCGCAGCCTCTCGCGACTCAAGACGCCGACGATCGACGTCTTGCTGTTACATTCCGACGGCCGCGACGAATGGATTCAGAGCGAAACCGATGCTGTGCCGACGCTGCAGGAGCTGAAACAACGGGGCCTGGTCCGCGCAATCGGACTGTCGGGCAAGACAGTCGAAGGAGCTCGACAAGCTCTGGAATGGGCCGACGTGCTGATGGTCGAGTACCACCTCCGCGATCGTTCCCACGAATCGTTGATCGCCGATGCCGCGGGACGAGGCGTCGGGATCGTGGTGAAGAAGGGACTTGCGTCGGGAGAGCTGCCGGCGGACGAAGCCATCCGTTTCGTCCTGGCCAATTCGCATGTGGCCTCACTCGTGATCGGCGGCTTGAGCCTGGAGCACTTTCGCTCGAATCTGGCGATCGCAGGACAATCGACGAACCGCTGCGATTGATGCGTGTCATCTATCAGCGGAGCGCTATGGCCAAGACATTGCCGCGAAGCCCCCGATGTGGAATGCGCTAGTATTCGTAGTCGAGAACGCGGTTTTCGCCCGGGCCTACAACAGCGTCGATTGCCTCCCACGGTTTGAGAGGGAGTTTTTCCGCAAGAACTTGAACCGTTTTGGAATTGACCGTCAATGTTCCGTCGTGAAAGGTTGCAATGCACCAACGCGTACCGTCCGGTCCGATTGGCGACACGTGAAATTCATAAAGCTCGATCCCGTGACCCCAAAGAGGATGCGAGCCCAAGCCCTCGTCATTCGGATAGCCGTAGGACCAGGTCAACACACCGTCGAAGCGAATGACGGCACTGTCATCGCAGGACGGCAGAGAGAAGGCGAGAACGAGTGTGCCGTCGGTGACCCGAGCGGTCGGACAGACCGCGCTGCCAGCACTCATTTTAGGGATCGTGTCGACGACTTCGACCTTCGCTGGGGGATCCATCAAATTGCTACCGCATCAAGATCGCTTCAGTGGTACGGCCCAGACAACCATTCATGAAAGGCTACCGCCATCATGCCCGAATTGCAGCCTGACATTTTGCATTGCATCGGAAACACGTCCTTAGTGGCGCTGCGCCACGTCGTGCCGTCAAAAGGCTGCCGCATCTTGCTGAAGATCGAGAGCGAGAACCCCACCGGCAGCATGAAAGACCGCATGGCGCTGGCGATGGTCGAGGCGGCCGAGGTGGACGGGCGTCTCAAGCCGGGGGGCTTCGTCGTCGAATACACAGGGGGCAGCACGGGCGTTTCGCTGGCGCTCGTGTGTGCCGCGAAGGGTTTTCCTCTCGAGATCGTGACGTCCGACGCGTTCGCTCGCGAAAAGCTCGACCACATGACGATGCTGGGGGCCAACCTCACGATCGTGCCCAGCGATGCCGGCCGGATCACCGAGAAGCTCATGCGAGACATGATCGAAACTGCCCGGCAGATTGCTCAGAAGCCGGGCGCTTTCTGGACCGATCAACTCAACAACAAAGACACCCTGCCGGCCTGGCAGAAAATGGGCGAGGAAATCTGGCAGCAGACCGGCGGGCAGGCCGATGCGTTCGTGCAAAGCGTGGGGACGGCGGCCTCGCTCGGCGGCGCTGGCCACGCGTTACGGCACCACAACCCTCAGATTCGAATCGTCGCTGTCGAGCCGGCGGAATCTCCCGTTCTCTCCGGCGGCCAAAGCGGCGCTCACAAGATCGACGGCATCGGGATCGGCTTCGTGCCACCACATTGGCGAAACGACATCGCCGATGAGATCGACCACGTATCGACCGAAGACGCCATCGCGATGACCAAAAGGCTCGCCCGCGAGGAAGGGATCTTTGCGGGAACCTCCACGGGCTGCAACGTCGTCGCGGCTGTGCGGCTTGCCGAACGATTGGTTCCGCGCGCCACGATCGCGACGGTCATGTGCGACACGGGGATGAAATACCTCAGCCGGGCGGCGCGCTCTTAGCGCGCGTCGGCAACGGTCGCTATTTCAGCGATTCCGTGCTCGCCTGCCCCGGAACAATTTGCCCGCTCTCGAGCCGGCGGCTCCAGTCCTCGTACTTCTGGGCGTCTTGCGACAGGCGGGAACTCTCGAAACGCAGTCGCGTCATCCAGCGGTCAGCTTCGGCAGTTCGGCGGTAGGCGAGCGCGAGGTCTTTGGCGGTGAAGCCAGCCGCGGCGATCGTCGATGCGAAGTCAGTGCCGACTCGTGCCCGGGGTTGGCCGAATTTGCGCGTCAATAACTGATCCCTTTCGATCCTGTCGACTGCGCTCGTTCCCAAGTAGTAATAGGCGCGCAGGTTCGGATGCACGTAATCCAGAAACACCGACCGGTCGAGGATGCCGGACGGCGTGTGCGGACGCAGCACCGATGCCGTATCGACCAATGGTATTGCGTGGCGATGAGCGACTTCACCGACCTTTTGCCGCCAGGGTCGAGTCATGCGGACCGGCAGGCCGTCCAGCTCGAGAGCCTCCGCATAGTGAGGGGCCGCCGCATTTGCCAGGCCCTCGTGCACCAGGCATTCGGCCAACTGGAAATGAAATTCGGCGAAGCTCGGGTTGCGATCGACGGCCGCCTCGTATTTGTCGCCTGCCTCCTTCCAACGGCCTGACTCCTGCAGCGAGCGGCCTTCCTGCTCGATCGATTCGATCTCCTTGCGCTGTGAATCTGTGGCCGCGTTGCTCAGGTACGAGCGGTTTGGCGCATAATCGGCCTCGGTTCCGGCCGGCACGAACCAGACCGCGGCGATCTGCTGGCGCTCGCACCAGCTTGCGAGCTGTTCCAACTGCTCGCCGAAGCGGGTCAGACGTTTTTCGCAGGCCTCCGGCGAGGCGAGCGGCCGATCGACCAGCGTCCGTGCCCCTTGCGCTTCCAGATCCTGCACGCCGATGTGCCGCGAAATGCGTTGATCGAGCACGCGAAACAGGGGCGACCATTCGAACACCCCGTCGAAACGCTCCCAGGGCGTGTCGAGATCGGTCGCCAGCTCCTCGACGTCGTAAAAGAATTCGTTGTGGCCGCTGTAAAGCAAAAGCAGGTGCGGCCGCACCGTCAGCTTGTCGAGCCGCGCGAGTGCCGTGCGGAGATTCAACCCGACTGCGGACAGGTCATCGAGGACGACCTTTTGGTCCGGATACATCTGCGTCAGCTGCCAGCCGACGACTTTCGGAATCCCGAACTTCGCGTAAGGGAAACCGGCCATCGTCGATTCGCCGACGAAGGCCACGTGCAGCTCTCCCAGCGGCGGCTCCGGAAGCGCTCGTGGGAGCGTAACGCGCTTGGGATTGTCGAGCATCCGCGAGAGCAGGGCGGCGCTCGGCTCGGCCGCCAGCAAAAAGACAAGTGCCGAGAACCAGAGCTTGCCTGTGGTGGAGACTGCGCTCGAGGAACGCGTGCGGTTCGAGAGCTTCCACACCGTGACCAAAGCGCCCACCACGACAAACAGCCACAGCCCGAGAATCGTCACTCGCAGTCCCACAACCAGCGCGTAGACGGCCGCCGGCTTCAACAAGTCCATCGCGGAGAGATAAGCCAGAGCGGCAATCCACAGATTTGAGAGGAGCAACACACACCAGCCGCGCCATGACCGCGGCAAGCCGCCAAATAAGAGGAAAAACAGCATCGCCAGCAGCTGCGCCCCGAGCAAATACAGATGCCACTCCGGATGCATCACGGACCGGTATTGCTGCAGTCGGATTGGGGTCCAAATCAACGGCACGGTCGCCAGCGTGGCGAGCAGGGCCAGGCCCAGCGTGAGCCAGGGGGCCAGGTCGCTGCGACGAGACCACGGCCTGGGTCGCCGGGGTGATGCAGCGGCACAGCCTGGCAGCGACGAGTCGGCGAGCGACTCGCGGCTAGGATGGGACGAGTCGGCAAGCGACTCGCTGCTAGGATGGGACGAGTCGGCAAGCGACTCGTCCATTTGAGCCGAACTCATGCGCGCCACGGACGCAGGAAGAGGTCGTAACCGACGGAGAAAAGACGTCTGGATTCAATCTATCGCTGCGGCCGCGCGCCTCGCAAGCTTCGAAAACGAAAACGGGGACGAAGCGTCGTCCCCGCCGTTCGCTGCGCGGCAAGCAGCCACGCAGAAGATTGAAGCTACGCCGAGATTACGTCAAGGCGTTCTTCACCGCGTTGAACTTGTTGTTCGCGTTCGTGCCGACCGCCTGGATCGCGGTGAGACAGACCACAACGATCAAGGCGAGCATGACGGCATACTCGACCGCGGTGGGGCCGTCTTCCGAAACCACGAACCGCTTCACGCTGTGCAGAAGACTCATTGCCGACCCTTTCTATAGAAATGTTGTTGAATCCGCCCTGTGTGTGATGTGTGTGCACGTGTGCCGTGCTGACATCGCAAACCTACGATGCGCGTCGCGCGAGTCAAACGAATTTTTAAAAGATTGAAAGGTTTGACCGTTGATTTTCGGCAACACCACGCGGCGAAAATGCCGCGTGTCAACACGCTGCGCGGCGTTCAAAGAAGGCGCGAGCATTTGCCTCGGCGCGGCCGCGGTGCGGGGGGACAGGATTCGTTCGCGGCAGCCGCTTCCGGAATCGGCGGCAGCGATTCTGCTTTGAGGCCGCGGGTCAACAGCGGCCGACGCCCTCGGGATAGGCCCCATCAGCCGCGCGTCCTCGACGTACTCGATGTCAAGGATTATTGACCCCGTCGCGGCCGGTTCGGATAATAAAAAACAAAGGGGAGCACCTGGCATCCGAGGGGGCACGGAATGCGACGCTCATTTTTGCGCAGTTTTTTGGCAGTCAGCCTGTCGGCGGCTGCGCTGATCGAGTTGACCGCTACGGCGCGAGCCGATCGTCCACGGCGAGGCTACGGCCCCGTGTTCGTGATCGCCCCGCGGCAACCTTACTACCGTCGCTACGCGGGTCCGCCCGTCGGGCGATACGGATCGCCTTATTACGGGATTTCGGTGAACCGGATCTTCGGTTATCCGGCAACCTACATTCCGTACGGATCGCCGGTCGCCGGGGGATTCGCGTACCCGGTCGGCGCGACGGGCGCCTACGGCACCTTTGGGCCACCCATCCGGGATTGGGATCTCTACGGCAATCCTCTGCTGCAGGCGACCCTGTTGGAGAACCAACTCCGCTGGGGCACCGCGCTACCCCCGGGCTACCCCGAGGCGCGCACGCGAGCTCGATTGCGTCCCTCCACTCCCGAGCAACAGGCCAAGAGCGCTCGCGCGCAGGCGCAGGGCGACGTTTGGATGAAGAAACTCCGCTTTCTGAACGCCTACGAGCGCTACAAGGTCGCTCAGTCGGCCGCCAGCGATCGCCCTGAGCCCTATTTCCGCCTGGGCTTCTCGCTCGCCGCCGTCGGCAATTTCGATTCGGCGGTGAAGTATTTCAAGCAGGGTCTCGACGTCGATTCGCAATGGCCGAGCCATCCTGTTCGCTTGGACGCGCTGTTCGGCGAGGATAATCGGCTCTCGGTGCTGACGCTTATCGAGCGCGTGGGGGGCTGGGTTCGCGAGGACATTCGCGATCCCGATCGCCTGTTTTTGATCGGCGTGGTGCTGCACGCGGACGGCGACACGCGCGCCAGCGAGTTCTTCGAGGCTGCCTATCGCCTCGGCGGGTCGGGCGACCACCTGCTGGCGTTTCTGCATCCGACGAACGGACCAGGCGAAGAGCCCACAAATCCTTCCGGTCCGGTCTGGACCGGACCAAACCGGAACCCGCCGACGAACGCCTACGACCCCACCGTGGCACGCGGGGTCAGTCCTCCTCAGCCGGAAGAGCCGCAGGACGTCGGACCTCCAGAGATGGTCACGCCGCCGAACTTTGGACCCCCGGGACCGCGACAAGGGCTCTTTTCGCCGCCAGGTCAGGCCCCACCGCGCGGGCTTTATCAGTCGCCGCAGCGTACTCGACCGGTCGCGCCTCGGAATGGCGATCCGGCCAATTCGCCCCCCGCGACGGTTCCTCAACTGGGGCCGCCACAACAGACGGCGCCGCAACAGCCGGTGCCGCAGAAGTCGAAACCGGTGCAGCCCGCGCTCCCCTTGCCTCCGCTGCCGGGACCGGAAGTGCCCTCGGTGGAAGGACAGCAGCCGAGCACGCCGAGTGGGCCATCCTTCGATGGCCCGGCGCTGGGTCCGCCCACGACGAGCAGCACGACGGCCCAGTCGCCCTGACGCACCGCATGATTCTCGACTTGTTCAAGCTCGAGGGACGCGTTGCCGTGGTCACAGGGGCGCGGCGCGGGCTTGGACAGGCGATGGCGGCCGCGCTGGCTCAAGCGGGGGCGGACATCGCGTGCGTCTCCAAGACGGGGCAGGCCGACGCCACCCGTCAGCTCGTCGAGCGAGCCGGGCGCCGTTTTCTCGATCTGCAAGTCGACTTGGCCCAACCGAATCAGCGGCGCGGATTGATCGATCGCGTCGCCTCCGAGTTCGGCCGGGTCGATATCCTCGTCAACAACGCCGGAAATTCCACGCGGCATCCTCCCGAACTCTATCCCGAGTCGGACTGGCGGGAACTGCTGGAAACGCATCTGAACGCGACCTTCGATCTCAGCCAGCAGGCCGCGCCTGGCATGTTTGCTCGCGGCCGCGGAAAGATCATCAACGTCGGCTCGGTGATGAGTTTCGAGGGAGGCTTGAATATCCCTGCGTACGCTGCCGCCAAGCACGGGATCGCCGGGCTCACAAAAGCCCTCGCCGTCGCCTGGAGTGGGCGAGGCATCAACGTGAACTGCATCGCGCCGGGCTATTTCGATACCGACGCTCCGCTGTCGCTGCGGAACGATCCCGTGCGGGCCCCGCAGATTCTCGACCGTATCCCCTGCGGCCGATGGGGACAACCGGACGAGGTCGGCGGCTTATGCGTCTTTCTGGCCTCCGACGCGTCGAACTACATGCACGGCAGCATCATCGCGATCGACGGCGGCTGGCTGGCGCGATAGAGCAACGTGAGCCGCGTGATCAGCCGGCTTCGGCACTCGAGATCGTCTGGACCTTCGCTCCGGAGTTCAGCGGACGGACGATTCGGGTGCGGCAGTCGCGCCAGCGGGGTTCGGACTGGATTTTCTCGCGAAGCGACTCGGCGCCGGTTTGGTTCGCGCAGCAGACCGCCAGCGTTGGACCCCAAGAGGTTTGCGCCACGCCGCGAAAACCCGCGCGACGAATCCAGTCGACGAGCTCGCCGGCCAGCGGGGCCGCGTAGATCCCTCCTTGGATCGGCCGAAAGTACTCGCCGACGGTCGTTCCGAATTCAAACAGGGCTTCGCCGAATCGGTCGCAGGCATCCGCGCTGAGGGCCGGCAGCATTTCTGTCAGCGCCAGCCGACGGAGGCGCTCGGTCATCGCGTCCGAGGTCTGGGGCAGTCGGCTGAGAGCCGCCGATTCTTCCGGCCCCGACAATCCAGCGGCCTTTCCCGGCGGGCTGATGAGCAGGAATCGCCACTTATCAGGCACGTCGATGCGCGCTTCAAGCCCGCCGATGAGTTCGTCGCGGTCTTTGCCGGCGTCAACCAGGAACCCACCCTTGTCAAACCCGTGGATGCCGATCGCAGAGCGGGCGCCTCGTCCCACGCGGCGAGCCAGCGTCACGAAATCGAGGTCCGATTCGCCGGCAAGCAGGGCCAGCGCGGCGGCGACCGCCAATCCCAACTGCGTGCCGGCTCCCAATCCTTGGTGCAACGGGATCGCTGACCAGATTTCCATCTCGCAAAACAGGGGCGGGGGATTTCCCGTGCACCGCGTGCGGTAGAGTCGGATGAACTTGAGCGCACGGGCTCCCAGCTCCTGCCAGGCCTCTGGAGGCGGTCCACAAAATGGATCGGTCTGGGCCTCCCGCGCGGCGACCTTCAAGTCGCACCGGACTTGATCCATTCCGCTCTCCACGGTGAATCCGCCGAGAGATTTGCGCCCACGCTCGCGTTCCAGTCCCTCATGGCCCGACGCGGCGAGCACAAAGCCGGGCGAATCGATCATCAGGCCGACGCCCCCGTAGTTGGCTCTGCCCAGTCTCATCGGTCCCTGCCCGGCGTGCGCGAAGAAGCCGAAATGCAGCCGCGCTCCGGTCGAGATCAGGATCGTAGCGGACATCGAGACACTTCCTCGCGCCGGTCAGTCGCCCTTGCGAGGGTCGGGCGCGTGGCGCACGTACTGTTCGAGCAGAGAAAACGCCTCGACCTCCGCCGGTCCCCCCGTCTTCGAGACTGCCGGCCTGAGCCGGTCGTATTCGCCGAGCACCTCGGCACGCGGAATCAGATGGACTCGCGTCGCCAGGATGGCCGCTTCCAGCACGGCATGCTTCGCGCGATTGAACCCGAAAAAATCACGCACTCGCCCGGCGTGCACCACCTGAGCCAGCATCTCGGCCCGTTCGTGCGAGTCGTCGAATTCGCGGACCTCGAACTCGTACCAACGGCAGCAGTCCGCCAGGACGGCGCCGGGAACCTTTTGGGCCGGAAACGTGGGAGGCGTTTCTGTGAGCAGTCCGACCGCCGAGCGGGCTAAAAGCAGGACATCATCGACAACGTGAAACACGCCGCAGGGAGTTCGCTTCAGATTCGCGTACGTTTGCGACGTCTTGAAGGGCCGCAACCGGAGTTTCGAGAGCGATTCATCAACAAGCGGGCCCATCGGCGCGACGTGGACGGCCCCGGCAGGGTCGCGCGTTGTGACAATTCCCTCGAGGATCATCCCTGCAGTGTAGAGCGGCCCCGATGGCCCCAAAAGGGACCGCAGACGGAAGGCACGATCCTCAGTCAGCCGGAGGCGGCGCACGACCAAAGGCACCGGCTTTCGCACGCGGCTCTTAACAGTCGCGGATACCGGTCCCGACTAGCGGTTGATGCCGACGTAGAAGCTGAAGACCTGCGTGATGTCGCTTTGCTGGCGGACGACCGGCACGCCGAAGTCAAACGCCAGCGGCACAGGGCCGAGCATCGGCAGCGCGATGCGGAAGCCCGCGCCGACGCTGCAGCGAAAGCCGCCCAAGGTCACGCCGTCCTCGACCGTTCCGAAATCGCTGAAGGTGACCAGCGAGACCATGCTGTTGGCCAGCAGGGGAACCTGGTATTCGACGGTTCCGACCGCCATGAACTGGCCGCCGATGTAGACGTTCTCATTCGACGCGGCCACGGGGCTGACGCCGCGGAACGCGAAGCCGCGAAAGCTCTGGAAGCCGCCGGCAAAGAACCGCTCGAAGATCGGCGTGTTGTCGCCGGTCCAACCAATCATGCCGCCGACGGTGAGAATCTGACGACCGCCGCCATCGGGCCGCGAGTAAAGCGTGAAATACTGCCG
>DASPSM010000022.1:0-3786 GCA_035623955.1 Planctomycetaceae bacterium | reverse complement strand
CCTGGTCAGGATCTGCCCCATCACGGCCATCACCGACCCGCGGAACGGCAACTCGCGCGTGAGCAGCTCGTAAAGAATCACGCCCAGGCCATACTGATCCGTTGGCGGTCCGATGTTGTCTGGCTCTCCCTCGACCTGTTCCGGCGACATGTAGGCCGGCGTGCCGATGATGCTGCCGGTCTGCGTCAAGCGAATATCTCCCGGGCCAGTTTGCCGTGCCAGGCCGAAATCCATGATGATCGGCTCGCCCCTCTTGTCGACCATGATGTTGGCCGGCTTCAGGTCGCGGTGCACGATTCCGTGGTCGTGCGCCTCTTGCAGGGCCAGCGCCAGCTTGCGCACGACGATCAGAATATTCCGCTCGGTCTGTGGTTTGTCGGCGCGAATAAAGGCCGAGAGAGGCCGCCCCTCGATGTAGGCCATCGAGATGTAGTGCTTCCCGTCGATCTGGCCGACGTCGTAGATCGGACAGATGTGCGGATGCCGCAAGTTGCCGGCTGCGCGGGCCTCGCGAAAAAAACGCTCCAGCTGCTCGCCCGTGGGATCTTCGGTGAAATGGGGCGTTTTGATCGCCACCCGCCGCTCGAGCTGAGTGTCCTCGGCCAGGTAGACCGCCCCCATCGCGCCTCTGCCGAGAGCCTGGATAATCCGGTAACGTCCGAACTGGCCGGCGAGTCCGCTGCCCGCAGCCTCTGCAGATCGCTGCGCGAAGGGTTGCGGCGCGACGGTTTCCTGGCCGTGCCGGACAAACGACGTGGTGGAGTCGTGCGCTCGGTCGAGCGGAGTCGCAGCTCCGGCCAGTTTCCGGAGATCGTCGTCAGCATCGATGAACGATCGAAGCTGCTCGGCGATCGGCGCGTGCCGGGCGAGAAATTCATCCCGGTCGACCGGCTCACCTCGATCGACCCGTTCGAGGTAGTCGCGCAGCGCGGCCGCAACTTGCGGATCGCCCGGCTCGGCGCGTCGCGATTGATCGTTCAAACGCCGGCTCCCTTCGGAACTTTGCCCGGAAACGACGGGCCGCGCGAATCATTGACCCCACGAATAAGCCCTACCTGGCGGCGGTCAGCCGCGATTATCCGGAAAATCTTGTCGGAAATCCAAAGATTTGACTCCCCTGCCGGAACGCCGCTGCTGCGAGCCTTCCGTTTTGGGCCGATGCGTGGGATCACTCGGGGCCACCCTGATCATCGCCGCCGTGGTCAGTCGCCATGCGAATCATCCTCGATGCAAAGTGTTGATGGGCGGGCGGTGTCCGCGCGAACGGCACATTCGTCAAGAGTCGCTGCATCGACAGGGGCGGCATGATCCTCCCGCCGGGCGATATCGTGTCGATCGGCGACGCCGATGACACAGTCGCACGGATGCGCACGATCCTGCGCAGTATGTTCCCGATGTTGGACCCTCGCGCTGGGCCCCAAATCGCGTCTACTGACGAGGTTTTTGCATCGTGGATTCGACGAGACCTGCACCTGACACAAGCGGCCCGAACGGTTGCACCCGGTCCGTCGCCGTCCTCAGGCAAGATCACTCTCGTTCGGTGGCGCTGGTGAGCCAGCTTCGAACACTTGGCATTCCCGCCGTGGAGGTGGGGAGCACTGCGCTACTCTCAAAACTCCTCGGAGCCAAACTGGTCGAGCTGGTTGTGATCGACAACCAGCTCGAAGGGTTCCTCACCGGGCTGGAGATCATCCAAAAGATGCGGAAGGCGCTCATCCGCGTTCCGGTCGTGCTCATCGACGCGAACAGTGGGCGCTTGCGCGAAGAAGTGAACGACCTTGCGGTAGCCTTTGCCGACGACGAAGCCACAATCGATGAGCTGGTAACAATCGTGCGCCGGACGATGAGCCGGCCTCAGCGCAATTGCGATCGCATCCCCGAACGCGCTCGCATGCTGGTCGACCGTCAAGTTGATTTTCCCATGCTGTCGCAGTTGCTGCTGCGGCTGATCGACTATCTTCATGCGCCCATCGACGACGTCTCCATCGAGGAAATGTCTCGCGACATCTCGGTCGATCCCAAGGCGACTCTGATCCTGCTGAGAGCGGCGAACGCCGCCTCCAATGGCCTGGCTCTCAAAGCGACGAGAGTCCGCGATGCGGTCAGGCTGCTCGGGGTGCGGCGATCGATTGGATATCTTCTGAATGCCGCGATCACAGATTGCTCCCGAATGCTCACGCACGGACTGCCGCTCGTCGACCAGACGTGGCACGTGCGGCGCGCGGTGCTGATGGCCAGCACAACGGCGACGTTCGCCGAGGATCTGGAACAGCAATCTCTGGGCTCGGCGCATGTCTTGGGGCTGTTTCAGGATGTCGGGATGCTCGTGTTGCTGCGCACGCGAACGGCCGAATATCACGGACTGCTTGACCGCTGGAGATCGGTCGGACATCTCAAGCTCGGCGCTCTCGAGCGAACCACCTTAGGCTGCACGCACGCGGAGGTTTCTGCCGCGATGCTCGAACGATGGGGCCTGCCCCCCTCTTTGATTATCCCCGTCCTGCATCATCTTGAGCCCGCAAAAGATGCCGCCGGCTTGGGCATCGATCCCTGGATCTATCGGGTCATGGCGATCAGCGAGGCGGTTGCGGATATGATCGACTCGCCGGACGCAAAGCGGCGACACTCGCTCGACAACCTGTTGTTTCAATACGGGCCGAAGCAGGCATCGGCGTGCCACGAGGCCTTGATGACTTGCACGAGGCAAGCGGCCGAGGCGTTGCGACTGCTCGATCTGCCGCTGCCGAATGTCGACGAACTTGAAGCCACCGTGCGATCGGCTTTGGAACATGAGTTCGGGGACGTGGACAGGGTTGAGTGTCCCCGGGGTGATGATCCGTTCCCAAGCGACGCCCGGCCTGAGCACGTGTCAAAGTCGGTCTGATTCACGCCGTCCATCCAGTTGGGCGGTTCCGCGGCGACAAGCGTTGGCAATTTCCAGACGACGCGCCGGCGCGTACCGTAAAACGTCCCCGACGGTTTCTGAGTCTCGCGGCCTGACAGCCAGAAGTGCCGGCCGAGATCCAGCGCATCAAAGCCCGTTTGTTGAAACCGACGGGGGGCGGCGCCCTAAGCGGCCGCCCTGCGGCGCGGCTGGGTCTCAGAGTACTCGGCGGTAATTGGAGTGGCCGTTGGAATTCCGTCGTAGCCGACCCAGCAGCGGCTCTCTAGGTCGAAGAGCTTGCAGCGGGCGAGCGTGTCGAGATGCGACATCGGACTCCACTTGTGCACGATGACTTCCGGAAACGTCGTTTCCAAGACGTTCTGCCCATCGTCGAGATTGTAGAGCGGGATGCCGGGCCGCAGGTGATGAGCCGTGTGCTCCATGATGCGGTGAAACACAAGATTCGTGTAATGCGGGAAAATTACGTGAACTGAGCAGAGCAGCTGCATGCGTCGCTGATCGACGTCGGCATCCCCGGGCACCCAGCCCACTTTGGGATGCACATGGTGGAGGTAGATGACGGAGGACATCAACAGATTGAACACCAGGAACGGACCAACGCAGCACACGATCGCCGACAATCCGAGCTCGTAAATCCCGGCGGTTCTGCCGGAAACAAACCAGGTGACGGTCCCGATCGCGATGGGCCAGGTCACGATCCACGTGAACACCACGATGTGGTCGAGGATATATTCTCGCGTGTACTTTCCGACTTCTCTTTCGGGCGGGAAGAAAATCTTCTTCCACCAGACTTCCCACAAGTAGTACCAGAAATGTCCGAAAAACGTTCGGAAGAAGCGGTACTTGAGTCTTTGAAATCGAGACAGGCCCCAGAATTCGGC
>DASPSM010000103.1:0-5390 GCA_035623955.1 Planctomycetaceae bacterium | reverse complement strand
TTCTTGTGGACGACATTCACCCGCTCGAACCCAGCCGCCGACGTGCACGGAATCGGCAGCTTCGTCCGCGAGAAGCACTGGGGATGCCGCGGCTCGCTGATCATCGACGCGCGGCTCAAGCCGCACCATGCCCCGCCGCTGGTCGAAGACGCTGCCGTGACGAAGAGTGTTGACGCACTCGCCGTCCGCGGCGGACCTTTGCACGGAATCATTTGATCACCGGCCCCCGGCGGCGAACGCGGTCTCCGTGCGGTCGAAATGTCCGGGCACACGTAAAATGGCAGACAACCGAAGGAGACCAACATCATGCCCGACATCACCCACAGGACCCCCGCCGATTGGGACAAGCATTACGTAGAAGGACAAGCCCCCTGGGATTCGGGCGTCCCCTCGAAAGAGCTGATCCGCGTCCTCGATAAAGAGTCGATTTCACGCGGGCGGGCGGCTGAGCTCGGTTGCGGCACCGGGACGAACTCGATTTATCTCGCGTCGCGCGGCTTCGACGTGACGGCGTTCGACTTTTCCTCCTCTGGCTTGGCTACGGCGCGCGAGAAGGCAGCCGCCGAAAAAGCCAAGGTGAACTTCGTCGAAGCCGATCTGTGCCGCTTCACGCTCGACGTGCCGCCCTTCGATTTCGTCTTCGACCGCGGCTGTTATCACGCGGCCCGGCGAATCGATCAGCCTGGCTTCATCAAAACGCTCAAACGGCTGACGCGGCCGGGCACACGGTTCCTGTTGCTCGCCGGCAACGCCAACGAAAAAGGCCCGCCCGGCCCGCCGACGCTGAAGGCCGCCGAAATCTGCAACGAGTTGGAGCCCTTGTTCGAGATTCAGTTCCTCCGCGAATTCCGCTTCGAGGTCCCCGCTCCGCCCGAAGGCTTTTTGGCCTGGTCGTGCTTGATGACCCGGCGGGCGGATTGAGGGCCCGTCTTGTCAGTTGACCTCCTCCAAAATCGAGAACCGGTTCGTTCACCCGCCCGATGGTGCATGTCTCGCCGGCACGCTCAGCCCGGCGAGCGGCCGGTGTCAGCCGGCCGGTGCCTCGATTTGAGACGCTTGTCCGAACCTACCGTGCGAAGAAAAAAGACAAGCACCGTGGCGCTCACGCCCCACGCTCGCCGGGGTCGATCTGCTTTCCGCGCTCGAACACGGCTTCGGCCGAACCCGTCGATTGCGCGGTAAGAGAATCCGCACGGACGCTTCTTGACAGATCTCTGCCGCAACGTTACTTTACTACTTAGTTAATTATCCTTTTGGTTAACTAACGACTTGGTTCGCATGCGGACTCGGACCCCCAAAGACTCCCTCACTCGCACATTCGCCGTCCTCGCCGACCCGACGAGGCGGGCCATCCTGGCTCAGCTCGCCAGCGGCGAAAAAACGGTGAACGAACTGGCCGAGCCGTTCGACTTGAGCCTGCCGGCCATCTCGAAACACCTCAAAGTGCTCGAGCGCGGCCGGTTCATTACGCGCAGCCGCTCAGCCCAGACTCGCCCGTGCCGGCTCCGCACCGATCCACTCGAGGAAGTCGACAACTGGATCGATCACTATCGCCGCTTCTGGTCCGAATCGTTCGACCGCCTGGCCGATCACCTCCGAGAAATGCAAGCTTCGCCCAAACAGGAAAAACGCCATGCCCGCCATGCCCGTTCCCGCCGACGATTACGCAAACCGTGAGCTTGTCACCACGCGGGTCTTCGACGCGCCGCGCGAACTGGTGTTTCGGGCGTGGACCGATCCGGAACACCTCGTGAAATGGTGGGGGCCCAACGGCTTCACGACGACGTCGCTGGAATTTGACCTGCGGCCGGGCGGCGCCTGGCGGCTCGTGATGCACGGGCCCGACGGGACGGACTACCCCGGCGAATTTCGCTTCATCGAGATCGCTGGTCCCGAACGGCTCGTGCTCGAACACGCGTCGCCGAAATTCCGCCTGACGATTCTTTTCGACGACATCGACGGCAAAACCAAGATCACCTTTCGGCAACTCTTCGACACGCTCCAGACGTATCGCAGCCTCAAGCACCTGGCTCTTCCCGGCAACGAGCAGCTCTTCGACAAGTGCGCCGTCGAACTGGCCGCAATGGGGGCCGGCTCGCACGAGATGCGGATCTCGCGCGTCGTTTTGGCCCCGCGCGAACTTGTTTGGACCGCCTGGACCAACCCCGTGCATCTCGCCAAATGGTGGGGACCACGCGGCTTTTCGTGTCCGCACTGCGAACTCGACTTGCGCGTCGGCGGAAAACTCCGCGTCGACATGCAGCACCCCGACGGCACAGTGCGCCCCATGGTCGGCGAGTTCCTCGAAATCGTGCCGCCGGAGCGGCTTGTCTTCACGGCGATGCCCCTCGGTCCGAATGGCAAGCCGTTCTTCGAAGCCACGAACGCCGTCGACTTTCGCCAGGAAGGCCCGATGACGCGGATCAACGTCCGCGCGACCGTCGAAAAGATCCACGACCCGATTACTCTCCGCTTCCTGTCAGGCCGCGATCAAGGCTGGTCGGAGAGTCTCTATCGGCTCGCGGATGTGCTCGACGAGATGGCAGGATCAGGGGCCGGCATGACGTCCGCGCTCAGCCTCAAGCACGGAGTCGGCCATCATCGTTAGCCGACTATCTCGAAGTTGCCATCCGGCGTTGGCACCCAAATATCACCGGCGCCGGAGCTGACGTCGTAAAAGCCGACTCTGTGCTTCGTGGCCAGTTTTGTGACTCGCTCGAATGCGGCCTCGGCTCGCGACCAAGCAAACGATGCATAAATCACCATCCGCCCCAAGCCGTACTCGGTTAGGTTGGGATCGTCGACATCATCGCTCGCGAGCGGGCCGTTCATCGGGGGAAACGAGTCGATCATCTCGTGAAACCAGGCCCGCAATTTGGGTGTTAAAACGCCTGGGTCATAAGACTCTGCCCGCCGCATCTCCTGCTCGAACCATTTCATGTAGGAGTTGCGGTCGCGAAGCCTGGCATTCGGCTCGAAAACCATCAGATCATAGCTCATGGTGGCTCCAGAGTCGCGATGCTTCGACCAACCCCTGCGTCGACTTGTGAGGCATCAAAACGCGCTCTTCACCACGCCGCCGTCGACCCGTAATGCCGCCCCGGTTGTGGCCGCGGCGAGCGGGCTGGCAACGTAGGTGACGAGCGACGCGACCTCCTCGGCTGTGGCGAACCGCTTGATGAGCGACGTCGGGCGGACTTTCTTGAAGAACTCCTTCTCGAACTCCTCGAACGATTGGCCGCTCGATTTGGCCAGCGTTTCGACGAAATCGCTCACGCCACGCGATTTGGTCGGGCCGGGCAGGACGCTGTTGACGGTGATCCCGGTGCCGGCCACCGCCTCGGCGAGTCCGCGAGCGACGGCGATCTGGGCGGCCTTCGTCATTCCGTAATGAATCATCTCGGCTGGGATCTGCACGCCGCTCTCGCTCGAGATGAAGATGATCCGCCCCCAGTTGGCCCGCTTCATCGCCGGCAAGTAGAGCCGCGCGAGCCGCACACCGCTCAGTACATTCACGTCGAAGAACCGCACCCAATCGGCGTCCGGAATTTCCTCAAACGGCTTGGGCTCGAAGATGCCCAGGTTGTTGACCAAGATTGCGACATTCGGAAACCGCCGCGCCATCTCCTCCGCTACGGCCGCCTGACTCAAATCGCCGGCGAAGCCCTCGACCTGCCCCTTCGCCGCCGCCTTCATTTCCGCGACGACCTTGTCGACGGACGATTGCGAGCGGCCATTGACGATCACGCGGGCGCCCTCGCGAGCCAGCGCGGTTGCGATCGCCAAGCCGATGCCGGCCGTGCTGCCGCTGACCAACGCAAGTTTGCCGCCCAGTTGCAGGTCCATGATGATGTCCTCTCACCATTTGGGTCGGAACTTCTCACTTCGAGTTGTCCAATGCCGCGATCGTACTGGCTACCAAGCGTCCAACCCCCTTGTGATCGATATCCCGAGCGTGTGACAGCCCGAAGCGCACGATCACCAACTGTTTCGACGGAATCACGATCACGAATTGGCCCATATTGCCGCGGGCGGAGAACGTGTCATCAGGCGCTCCAGGGATTTCCCAGGGGACATGCCATTTCGGGACCTCGCCTTTGACGCGGTTGGTCCAAAAGCCGGCCCCGTAGCCGGTGTCGAGCGTCGGCGTCGACGAATAGCGGACCCAACCCTCCGGAAGGATACGGCGGCCGCCGACGACTCCATCGTTCAAATAGAGCATGCCGAACCGCGCCCAGTCGCGGGCCGTCGCGAAGATGTAGGTCGATCCGATCGGAGTGCCGGTCGCGTCGAATTCGATCGTCACGTTGCGCATTCCCAAGGGCTGGAAGAGTTCGCGGTGCGAAAACTGCAGCACGTCGATCGCGCGGCCGCCGACGGCGTCGCGCACGATTCTCGAGAGAATGATCGTATTGGCGTTCGAATAGTCCCAGAGTTTTCCGGGCATTGTCCGCAGGGCGGTCTGGGCCGCAAACGCGCCCATATCGCGTTCCAGAAACAGCATTCGCGAGACGCGATCGAAAGGAGCGATCCTATCCGAAGGCGCGAGCCCGCTTGTCATCCGCAGCAGATGGTCGATCGTGATTGCGTGTCGGCCGTCGGCGGGATCGGCCCACTCCGGCACTGGAGCCGGTTTTTCGACGGCGAGCCGCCCCTGGCGAACGAGGATGCCGATCAATGCGCTCAGAATCGACTTGGCGTTTGAATACCCCAGAATCGGCGTTTGAGTGCCGTAGTCCGGCGCATAACGCTCGGCCACGACGCGGCCCTCCTGAACGACCACCACGGCCTTCGTCCCACGAAATGGTGGGCGGGCCGGTTCGGCAAACGCTTGATCGAGAGCAGCGCTCACCAGTGGATTCGTCGGCTCGACGACGGCGGGCCCGGCGATCTCCGGAAACAACGGGCCGGTCGCGTCGGCTGCCAAAAAATGTGGGTCGCGAAGGGCCGGATCGGCCGGTTCCGGCCCGCGGACGGCAAGCGTCCCAAGCGCGTCGCGATAAACGGCCCGGTTCCGGAACAGCCCCATCAGGCTGCAGCCGACTTCCCGCCTCGACCGGTCGACGTCAAAACGGACTGCCCAATTGAGCCAACGCATGCCCGGCCGCCAGGCGATGCGACCAGCATAGTCTCGGTCGGGATCCAGCCGCGAAACGAACACCGATGAGCAAAGCTCGCGGCTGAAGTACGATGTCAGAATCTCAAATGGTCGAGTGACCATGCGGGCCTGCGGGCTTCGATGGCCCCGCGCTCGGATCCAACACTTGCCGGCAGACACAGGAGCGCGATGCTCATCAACAGACGGTAACGGACGCCGACGAGTCGGATCGCTCTTCGCAATTGATTCAGATCGATCACCGCGTCATTCTACCGGCGCATTCATCTTGAAC
>DASPSM010000006.1:0-7017 GCA_035623955.1 Planctomycetaceae bacterium | reverse complement strand
TCGGTTTGTTCATTTTTTGTTCTGGGTGATCTGGAGGTGAGCATGCGCGGCGGCTGGACCGGGGCGATGCGAACTTTGGGAATCGCGGCGGGCGGTCTTGCTCTGTGGACGATCTGCGCTTCCGCTGACGACAATTGGCCTCAGTTTCGCGGGCCGGGGTCGCGCGGCGTCAGCGAGGACCGCGACCTGCCGGAGGTTTGGAGCAGGACCGAAAACGTCGCCTGGGCCACCAAAGTCGACGGTCGGGGCTGGTCATCGCCCATCGTTTGGGGCGACAAGGTTTTCGTGACGTCGGCCGTCCAAGTCGGAGGCGACGTCGAAAAAGTGAAGCCGGGCCTCTACTTCGGCGGCGAACGGAAGACGCCCAAGGTCCCCTACCGCGACATCGTCGTGTGCATCGATTTCAATTCGGGCAAAATTCTCTGGCAAAAGACCGCGTTCGAGGGGGTTCCCAAGTTCGGGCATCACCTGAAAAACACAATGGCCTCGGAGACGCCCGTCACCGACGGCGAGCGACTTTATGCGTATTTCGGCAACGTCGGCCTCTTCGCCTACGACTTCGATGGCAACGAAAAATGGAACCGTCCCCTGGGCGCGTATCCGATGGCCAACAACTGGGGGACCGCGTCGTCGCCGGCGCTCTATGACGGGCGAATCTACATCGTCGACGACAACGAAAAGCAGTCGTTCCTTTCGGCAATCGACGCGGCCACCGGCAAAGAACTGTGGCGCAAGGACCGCCAAGAGAAGTCGAACTGGGCGACGCCGTACGTCTGGAAGAACGAACAGCGAACCGAGATCGTCACCTGCGGGCGCAACCGCGTGCGGTCCTACGACCTCGACGGCAAGCTGTTGTGGCAGCTCGATGGGATGTCGCAGATCGTCATTCCCACGCCCTTCTCCGCCGACGGCCTGTTGTACGTCACGTCGGGCTACGTGCTGAGCCAGAAAAAACCGCTGTTTGCGATCAAGCCGGGAGCCTCGGGAGATATCTCGCTCGACGCGAAGAAAAAAGAGACGTCCAACGCCCATATCGCCTGGGCGAACTTGATGTCCGGTCCGTACAACGTTTCTCCCGTGCTCTATAAGGACGTGATCTACGTCCTCTACGACCGCGGATCCCTGTCGGCCTTCGACGCCCGCACGGGCAAAGCGCTCTACGATCCGCCCCAGCACCGAGTCGGCACGAGCGGCCACTACACGGCGTCACCCTGGGCGTATAACGACAAGATCTTCTGCCTGAGCGAAGAAGGTCAAACGCTGGTGATCCAAGCCGGCGGCACGAAGCCCAAAGTCGTTCACAAGAACGAGCTGGACGAACTGTGCATGGCCAGTCCGGCAATCGCCCGAGGCAGTCTCTTCATCCGCACGGAGTCGCAGCTTTACCGGATCGCCTCGAAGAGCCGGCTCGCCGCGAACAACCCGACCGCCGCCACAAACATGGCTTCCTCGGCGGCACCTTGAAGGAGGCCCGACTCGGGGTTTAGCATGCACGGGACCTTTGCTCGCGCGTAAAGGACGATTGTGCCCATGTCCCAACCTGCCTATCGGGCGATCCTGTTGTTTGGCGCTCCGGGAGTCGGGAAAGGAACACAGGGACAACGCATCGGGCAGCTGCCCTTCTACCGTCACGTGTCGACCGGCGACTTGTTCCGCTCGCTCGATCGCAATTCGCCCCTGGGGAAGGAAGTCCGATCCTACAGCGAGCGCGGCGTGCTCGTGCCCGACGAGCTGACGATCCGCATCTTCGGCGAGGCGATCAAGGGGCTGGTCGATTCGGGTCAATTCGACCCGGCACGCGACACGCTGCTGCTCGACGGCATTCCCCGCAACGTGAACCAGGCCCAGAGCCTCGACGGACAGGTCCGCGTCGTCCGCATCATCTATCTCGAAAGCTCCAACGAACAGGTGATGATCGATCGGATGAAAAGGCGGGCTGAACTGCAGGGCCGCAAGGACGACGCCGACGAAGGAGTCATTCGCCGCCGCTTCGAGGTCTATCGCCGCGAGACCAGGCCCGTGTTGGATTACTATCCGCGCGATCTGATCGTCGAGATCGACGCGCTGGGGACTCAGGACGAGGTGGCCGCGGCAATCAAGAAGGAGCTCATGCGTCAATGATCCGCCAGAGTCTGCGGGTGCTATTCGAACGTGGCGTTTTGCAAAAGTCCCAGCGCCTCGGTCAATTCTCAAGCGGGCAATTTTCAGGCGGGCAGTTTCCAGGCGCCGATTCATTCGCTTCGCAGTGGCGACTGTGTTGGCCACGCCACTGGAGCCACAGCGCGGTGGGCCGCGGCTTCTCGGGATTCCGCGCGATCGCTAGAATGCGACGTCTTCCGTTCGATCAACGGCACGCGATCAGAAAGCGAGTGACATTGTGTCGAAGACCCAGCGCAAGCTGAAGAAAGCGAACCACGGCAAGCGGCCGGCCAACGCCAAGGCCCGCCGGTTGAAGCGGCGCAAAATCCGCACGTAAGACGGGGGCGTCGACTCAGGGAGCGGCGTTCACTCGTCCGGAGGGCTATCCGGGCCGCGCGATCGGCGGTTGCGGAATCCCCCGCCTCCCTGCCCTTCACGGTCGCCGCGATCGGGCCGATCGCCGCGGGCTCCATCGCCACCCCGGTCGCCGAATGCGCCGGGTCCGCCGCGAGGAAAGCGACCGCCCGTAAACGCCGGCGGGCCGCCGCCGGGCCCATCGCCAAACTCCATCATGTCGGCTCCGCCGCTCAGGTCATCGGCCCGGACCATCGAGCGCAGGTCTTTGCCGAGGTTGAGCTGCCAGATGTCGTTGCCGCGCTTGATGTGGATGTATTTGGGCTCAATGGCCACGACCGTTCCCTGGATGTCGCCGATCGAAATCTCGGTCCCCTTGCGGACCACCGTCTGCGATTTCGTCTGAGCGTTATACAGGCACGCGTCCTGGTCCTCGCTGTCGGCGACCGAAGAAATGAGCCGCGTTTGCCGCGCCGGGTCGTTCGGGTCGACGGTCTGCGTGACGGGCCCTGGTTTCACAAACGGGTTGGCGACGAGGGCCTTCTTGACGTCCTCGAGCTTGATGTCCTTGCGCTCGTCGCGGATGGGATAGAGCTCGACTTCCGACTTGGGGGGGTGCGACGCCTTCGACGTTCCCTCGAGCGCGCGCTTCACGGTCCATTTGTCGCCGTCGACTTTGGTGACCTGGACGAGTTCCTTTTCAATGCGGATGCCGAAGCCGGGCTCCTTGGGGAAGCCTTCGGTGGAGGTGACTTTAGCCGTATCGAAACTGCGGGGGAGCGATTCGGCCAGCGTCGTGCGGGCCAACAGCCGCGTGCGCGGGGCCAGGCCCTCGAACGAGACGGCCTCGGCAATGATCGTGAGCTTGAGCGGGCCGGTCGTTTTGGGGCCTTCCACCTTGAGTCCGGTGATGCGGTGCAAGATCGCAATCCGCTGGAACTCGTGGAGGAAGGTCGCCAGCTGCTCGAAAGTCGCCTGGCCGGTGACCTTGGCGCTGATGGTCTTGACGCCCGGTCCGGTCCCTTGCCGCTGCTCGGGCGTCACGTGCAATTGGGTGATGCCTGCCGTTTGCCCCAGGTCGGTGAGCCATTGCTGGTAAAGGCGCAGCCCCTCGAGCGCGTCGGGGGGCAGGCTGCGGTTTTTCCATTCCCCCATGCGCTTCATCGTCTCGAGCAGCTTGTGTTCTTTGTCGAGGAGCGCTTCTTGCGATTCCTTCAGGCGGGCGAGCGCAGCCGTCCGGTCGTCGAGCCGCCCCAGGACCAGATGGCGCACGAAGCCCCATCCCTGCCAGCCCAGCAAGGCGACAATCAGCAGGGCTCCCAGGATTTTCTCGCGACGTTGCATCGTTCGGGTTCTTTGGGGCCGTGCCCCGCGTGGGTTTACTCTTTGCCAGGTACTGGTTGAACACTTAAGGGTGGAGCGTTTGAGTCGCTGGACGCGGCCGGCTGAGGCTCCCCCGCTCCGGCAACCGGAGTGGGGCTGGCGGCAGGCGGCGCGGCCGCCGGTTGATTCGCGGGCGGCTTTGCCGCCGGCTCGGCTGCGGCCTGGCGGGCGTTGGCCGGCGGAGCACCGGCAGGCGGAGCGGGCGAGGCTGCCGGCGGAGTCGCGGTCGCCGGACTCGGCGCCGGCGTGCTCGAAGGCTTGGTTTCCGTGGTTGTCGCCGGCTTCGGCTTGGGGACGACGTCCACCAATTCGAGATTCAGATCGATTTTCACCGGATAGAGCGGGTCGGTGGTGTCTTCCGAGATTTCCTTCGGGTTGACCCGGTAGCCCAGCTCGACGAGCCGATCTTCGATTTCTTCGACGTCCGTGGGGAGCTTGGCCCGTCCGGCGGCGACGATCGTCGCCAGCGTGTTCCGCGCGCCGACGTTGGCGTCGAAGGTCGTCAGGTAAAGTTTGTCGGCGCCGTTTTTGGCCTGCTCGATCGCGCGGAGCTGTTCGAGCCAGTCGATATCCCGCCGCGTCCAGTCCTCGACCCAGCCGGCGGTCTCCAACAGCGGGGCATTTTTCTTCAACAGATCTTGCGCCTTCAGGTTGCTGGCGGTGATGTCGGCGATCTTGTCGTCGAGCTGCCACACGCGGCGCTGGATGGCGAACCAGATCCCCACGAGAAGCAGCACGACCGCGCCCGCTGCCAGTCCGATGTACAACTTGCGTCGATCGGGCTTCGGATGCTGCCGGCGGGGATGCAGAAAATCGATCGCATCGATCCGCTGGTCAGCCTGGCCGAGCAACAGTCCCAAGGGCGCCCACGCCAGCGGGGACTTCGCCAGCGCGGAATTCGCTTCGGCGGAAAGGCCCGGGGTGCCGGCGGGGTCCGTCAGGACGTGGAACTTGAAACCAAGTCGTTCCGCGAGCATGTCGGCCAGAGTCGAGTCGCCGGGCGGACCGATGAGCCAGCCCGCCCCGATCTCGAGCGAAGGAGCCGCGGAAGAGAGCGCAACCGTCGCTCGCGACGTCTCCGCCAGGACCTGGGAAATCTGAGCCTCGGGCGAGTCGTGGCTGGAGAGCGTGGCGGCGTGCATCAGCACGATGCGGTTCTGCCAGATCGCCGTGATCTCGACGCGCAGATCGACGCGGCTGACGATCAAGGTCGCCGGATCGGCCGCGGAGGTCGCGATGCCCGGCTGGTGAGCCACCAGTTCCGCCGCTCCGAGAGAGCTCAAGGAAATCGCGCTGGCCTCGAGCCTGGCCGCCGACAAGATCGCCTGCACGCGATCGGCGACCGGCTTGCCGATCGTCGCCATCCAAACACGGCGGCCGGCCACGTCGTGCAGCGTCGGCAGCGGAAGGTAATCGAGCAGCAGCTTGTCGAGCGGAACGGCCGAGCGCGTCACCGCCTGGAAGCGGACCAGCTCCGGCAGCTCGTCGTCGCTGCACTCGGGAAGCTCGAGTAGCCGCACGATCGCTTCCTCGCGCGGCAGCGACACGATGACCGAGCCGTTGGGAGCGGAAATCTTATCAAGCTCGGCTCGCAGGCGTTTGCCAGCGGCCTCGGGCTGTTCGGAGGGCATCTCGCCCTCGGCCCAAGTGAAATCGAGGAGGGCGCGGACCTCGACCCCTTTGGACGCAACCTGCGCAATAACGCCCACCAACCGCTGATCGTCCCAGTCGAGTGCGAGATATTCGGCCATTAATTTTCACGCGCTTCGCTTGGTCCAAGGTTCAAAGTCCAAAGTCGGAAAGACCGGCGATGACACCTCTTTCTTCGCGACCTTGGACCTTGGACTTTCGACATTGGACTAACTCTCTTAATCATACTTCTATTTTAATTGGGCACGGTCCGGCGTGTCGGAGGGCCCTCAGCTTAAATTAAGGGACGCCCAGCTGCTGCGGCGTAAAGCCGCGGCCAAGCTCGCTCAGATCGCGGATATTGAGGATCCGCGCGGGCAACACGGCGGCGTCGATGAGCGCCTCGAGTCGCACGACCGGCCCCCCCTCGTCGAAGTATCCGACCGATTGCACGCGGTAGACGTCACCGCGGGACGTCAGATACGGGTCGAGGCTGGCCATCGTCCTGGCGGAGACGACCCCTTCGACCACCAGCCAGGCGTTGGTGGCGCGGGGGGCCTGCGCGCTTGCCGACTGCGAGCTGCTGCTGACCGTTTGGGCGGCGACAATTTGCTCGGCCATCTGTTCGGTCATGTTGGGCAGGCCCAGCAGAACCTGGATCGGCGCCGTGTTGACGTTGATCCGCCCCTTGACGAACAAATCGTCGGTGAGCGAGAGCTGATCGAGCATCTGCGGGAGGTAACTGGCGATCTGCCCCGCATTCGAGGAAAACGGGCTGTTGAGCGTGGTGTTGCGGCCGTTGACGCTGGCGCGGACCGATCCGCCGATCAGCTGATAGATCGAGGTGATGGTGACCTTCCCGGTCGCCGGAGGGACCGGAAGCTGCAGCCCGTCGCGGAGCACCGTCTGGCCGGTGTTTCGATTCCCGCGCGTGGCGGCGATATTGGCCGACTGGTTTTGCAGGCGGCTTCCACCACCACCTCCGCCCCCCGACGAGCTTCCCCCCGACGAACTCCCGCCTGAGGAGCCTCCGCTCGAGGAGCTGCTGCTGGACGAGCCCCCAGAGCTAGAGGATCCGCCACCTCCACCTCCCCCTCCGCCACCGCCTCCCCCGCCGGTACTGTTGGGTCCGTTCATGCGGTAGGCGACGATGTACTGAGCCTGTTGCGTCCCCAGCAGCCCCGCCAGTTGATCGAACAGCGCGGGGAGATCCTGCCCATTGATATTGATCCGTGCCGAGCCGTCCTGTTGAAGATTGCGCTCGGCACTCGACACAGTGAGGTAAGCGGACCAGCCGCGGTCGAAATACCCGTCGCCGTTGAGGTCCTCTCCCGGATCCATGATGCCGTTGCGATTGAGGTCTTCGCCGTACAACAAAGAGGGCGTGACCCCTTTCACCAGCAGCAGTTCGTCGAGGCTTTGCAGCGGGCCGTTGGCCGTGTGATACGGGGGCGAAAGGGTCGTATAGTAATCGCTCTCGACGCCGTATTGGCGCGCCACGTCGTCCGCGTC
>DASPSM010000902.1:0-3007 GCA_035623955.1 Planctomycetaceae bacterium | reverse complement strand
GGCGCCGACAACCTCGACCCGCGCGGGCACCGCACAAACCTTCCAGCGAGCCGCTATGCAAATTCGCGAATACCGGCCCGAGAGCGACCTGTCGGCCCTGCGCGCATGTGCGGTCGACCTGCAGGACTTCGAACGCGCGCTCGACCCGCGGCTTCCGAAAGGGGACCACATGGCCGACGCGTACCTCGAGGAGGTCTTTGAGCGCGCTCGGAACTTCGCGGGAAAATTCTTCGTAGCGGAAATCGACGGCCAGGTCGCCGGTCTTGTCACCGTCTTGGGTGCTTACCGGCTCGAAGAGCCGTCCGAGACGCACGCCCCGTTCGCCTACGTCGATGACCTCCTGGTGCTTGCCAAATACCGCGGCCAAGGCATCGGCAAAGCACTCTTGGCCCGCGCAGAAGAATATGCCCGCCAGTGCGGTCGAGCTTCAATTCGCCTGACCGTCAAAGGGGGCAACCATCCGGCTCGCGCCTTTTACACCGACGCCGGATACGGTGAATACGAGCTCGAGCTGGAAAAGCGGCTCTGACGCCTCTGCGAAGAGCCCTCACCCTACCTCTCCCATCGGAATGGGAGAGGGCTTTGAATCCAACTAGTCTCCGGCGGTCGGCTCGACCATTTCGCCGCCGCTCTTGGTTCCCAGCGCCTGATAGGTCGTCAGGTCGATGTTTTGCGACATGAACTGCACCGAGCCGTCGCACATCCCCACGACCACGCCCATCGGATGCGCGCTGCGGGCGGCCATGTTCGTGCAGCCGTAGTTCGGAGCCCGGCAATCGTACTGGACGTCGTTCGGCACCCGGTTCGTGCTGAACATGTTGTACTGCGGCTGTCCACCGATCCATGACAGGCCGCGGTCAGAGGCGTTGGGTGCCAGTGCCTGGCAAGTCGTGACATCCTGGGCGTTGGCTGCTGTCGAGCTGGTCGAAATGTAATTATCCGCCAGCGTGGCGGGGTTGTTGTCTCCGCGCAGCGTTTCGCTGATTGCGATTGTGGTGCTGGTTCCGTCGGTGATCCACGACAGCTTGGTGAACGTGCTGTGCCCGAACACTCCGCTGCACGTGTTGAACTGGCACATGCAGTCGATCCCCTGGTTGGCCATATAGTTGGCGGGCGCCGTCGGAAGTCCCCCCACCAGCTTCATCGGATCGCTGGGGCATAGAAACATTCCAATGATGTTCCCGGCGGCCGGCCAGAAGTACTTATTCTTGTTGATGTTTTCTGAAAAACTGATTTCCGTGAAGGGAATGAGTTTGTAGACGGCCGGCTGCTCGAGGAAAGGCAACAGGTAGGCCAACAAGCCAATCTGATGCTGCCCCGTCGGCTGTCCGGGCTTCGGATCTTCCATTCCCGTTTCAAGATGCCCCGGGGGAAACATGCGGTTGATGTCGTGGTAGTTGTGCAGGGCCAGCACGAACTGCTTGATGTTGTTGCGGCATTGGGTGCGCCGCGCCGCTTCGCGAGCCGCCTGTACGGCGGGGAGCAACAAAGAAATCAGGATGGTGATGATCGCGATCACGACCAGCAGCTCGATCAAGGTGAACGCGGCTCGCTTTCGCATCCGGGCCCTTTCGCTAGCGTTCGGCGGCGATTTTCTGCTTCGCCGCGCATTCCTCGCTGCACACGATGTACTGCACGCCGTCGTAGGTGACGAGATTGTCCTCGGTGACGAGATCGATCTTGCGATGGCAGTACGCGCACTCTCCCGGCTGGTTCAGCACGGACACGGGCTTGGCGGTCGGATACCCGGGCTTGCTACCGCATCCGGTGAATGACACAGCAGCCGACGCGGCGAGCAGCGTCAAGCAAGCAATCCGCAGCATGCTGATCGTCATCGTTGGGAACTTTCGTCCTAATCGTGCGTCGTCACTAACAAATGGCGTGCCGGCCGCAGAATGTCGTCAAGCCTCTTCGTTTCGAAGGCGCCAGGGCGTCCGCCGGCGGGTTTTTCGCCGCACGCGGCTGAAAAATCGCCGGGTTTGCCCTTTGAAGTGCGGTGGCCGCGTTTACCACGACTGGCGACGGCCTGCCGCTTGAACACTATGATGAATCATATAAGGTGCCATCGATGCGCTGGCCGATCCGCAATCAGATTTTTCTGCCCGTTGCGACGCTGCTGTTGGTTGCGGTTGCGTCGATTGCCACGCTGTTGGCGGGCGTCGCCGCGCGTCGCAGCAGTCGCGAGCGAATGGAGCGAGTCGAGCGAGTGGTCGCGACGCTGGACGATGCGAGCTTCCCGCTCAGCGACAACGTCCTGGCAAAGATGCGCGGTCTCTCAGGGGCCGAGTACGTCACGTTGGACGACCAGGGCGCGATCTTGACCTCGACGCTTGGCCCCAGCGTGCGTCCGGCGGATTTGCCCTCGCCACTTCCGGTCGCGAATCCTCCCACCCGCTTGGAAGATTTCGGCCTGATCGACGTGGGCGGGCAGACTTACTACGTCGCGGCCCTGAAAGGCCACGGAAACGCCGGAGTCAGCACGCTGCTGGTGCTCTATCCCAAATCGGACCTTTGGCAAGCGCAATGGGACGCCGCCTGGCCGCCGCTGGCCATCGGCGGCGCGACCATTTTGCTGATGATCGGTGTCTCCGCCTGGTTGTCTCGGCGCTTGGCTCGACGGATCGAAGCCGTTCAGGGACTTTTTGCCCGGATTGCGGACGGCGACTTCAGCCATGTCGAAGCGCAGCGGCCCGTCGACGAGGTCTACGAGTTGACCTTGTCCGCGAACCGGCTTTCCGACCGCCTGGCTGCCAACCAGGAACAGATCGCTCGCACCGAACGCTTGCGCCTGCTGGCGCAGCTTGCCGGCGGACTGGCACACCAACTTCGCAATGCGGTGACGGGGGCTCGGATGGCCGTGCAATTGCACCAGCGCCGCTGCCTGCGCAGCACCGACGAAAGTTTGGACGTCGCGCTGCGGCAATTGGCATTGACCGAAGAGCAGATCCGCGGCCTGCTGTCGCTCGGCAAGCCCGATCAACAGCCACCGGTCTCCGAGCCCTTATCG
>DASPSM010000886.1:0-5600 GCA_035623955.1 Planctomycetaceae bacterium | reverse complement strand
GTGAATGCCGTCCCCATCGAGACGCGAAGCACGCGACGCGAAAAGGGATCCGCACAGCTGGAGCCGAGAATCAGGCCCGCGACGCCGAACGCGGCGCAGAGCCGAATGATCGCTCCGATATTCTCCGGATCGTTGACGTTCGGACAGACCGCCAGGAGGGCAAAGCGTCCGTCCGTCGCAGTCAGCGCCTCGAGCGGCGGACTCGGTTCCCGCAGACCGCAAGCCAGGATGCCCGTGTGAAACGTGTAGCCGACGAGCTGTTCGGCCAGGTCGTGTTCGACCAGATAAACCGGGCACTCGGGCGGGATGTTTCGAGGAAGTTGCCCCGCGAGTTTGCGGCTGAGCAGGACCGACTGCACCTTGAAGCGGCTGGCAAGCAACCGCTCGACGACGAGCGATCCTTCCGCGACGAATTGATTCGACCAGCGCGTGCGGTTGGTCGCCTTGAGGTTGCGATAAGGCTCGAGGCGCGGGTCATCGAGATCGGCGACGTTTTCGACAGCCATCGTGCAACCTGTCACTCTTGCAGCCGGCCGCCGCAAAAGAAAAACGCGCCGAAAGAGCGGCGCGTTTTGAGAATTGAGTCCCCAGACCGAGGAGGACATTCACCAGTGCGGCCGTCAGATTTCCGCGAAGGGCATTGGCTCCGGCTGCAGGACGAAGGGAAACACGCGGACCGGTTTGCCCACGGAATAGTCGCGATCGTAGCTGATCTGCGCCGCCCGATCGGCTGCAAACTGCAGCTTTGTAAATTCCAGCCCGCAGAACCGATCCGTGCCGATCTCCGCCGCAACGTCTGCAAAGACTTCGCCGGCCGAGGCGGCGTGCCGACGAACGCCATGGATGCTGTACTCACGAACCTTCACTCCGGCCGCGGCCAGCTTGATCAAGCCGCGCAGGAAGCGTCCCACGGCACACTCGGGTCCGGCCAGCCGCCAGAGGCGCTCCCACTCCTCGTGAGCTTCCCAGTAGTAGCCGGCGTTAAAGTAGTCCAGAGCCAACAGGTACGTGCGGTTATCCGCCCAGTTTTCGGGCACGAGCGGCATCGAGGATCGGCCCTTGCGGCTATAGCTGTGCCCACGCGGATCGCGCAGCGGGTGAGGCGTGCTCGTCCCCGGCACGTACGTGTACGCGGGCAACTCCGAGGCCGGCAAGAGCCGATCCGGCCGGGAGGGTAATGTGTCGACAGCCATCCTTTCCTTGCTCCTTGCGGTCGTCGTAGCCGCCCGTTCTCGCCGGCGTTTCACGCCGCGAGACGACTTGGCAGGCATCTTGAGGCACTCTTTGCCAGCAGCCATATGAAAACGTCTACGCATGATGCAGTCAAACCGAATAAGGGGAGGTTTTTAGGACCGATGTACGCTCACCGGTCGTGTCCAGTCTGTTTCGTTGAATTCACCGCCTCAGGGCAGTGTCGAATCAGGGCATTGTCCGAAGCTCGGAAAGCCGCGTGCCGCCCCAGGCAGCGGTTGCAAAAAGCGGACCCTCAAAATAATACGCAACGCTGAAATCGCCGTGGACGCTCCATGGCGAAGCGGCCCGCTCCGTGGGTCGAAGTTCGTCCATGCCGGGCGACTCACCGGAAAGATGAGGCAGGCTGAGGCAGTAAGCACAGCCCTGTCGCGGGTCCGTGGCGGAAGGAACTCACCATTCCTAAGATATGCGCAGAAATCCGTGAAAAAACAGCCCAAAATCGCCTTGGCGCAAGGAATTCGGCGATTTTTTGCCTGCCCAGCCGACAAGTTGGCGGCCAGGTAAAGAACCGTTAATGTAAACCCCCGTGAGATTGGGGCTTTGGGCAATTGTTTCCGGATTTTGGGAATGAAACGCGCCGCTTCGGCGGGCCGTTTTCCCGATGTCCCGGCCAAGTTTTGAGGGACCCTCCGAAATGACCGCCTTCAGCGGACTGACCCCGTCCCAACTGGCCGAACTGGTCAAGTTCGACACTCCGACCGTCTGCAATGTGATCGAGCTTTTCGACGTGCGGCCGCGGAACGCCGGCTACATGAACGAGTCGATCAAGGCCTGCTTTCCGCAAATGCCGCCGATTGCGGGCTACGCCCTCACATCGTTCTTCCGGAGCCAGGCGCCCCCCCGCGGGGGTGACGTTTATTCGAGCCTGACGAAGCAGGTCGAGGGCTTTGCGAGCCTTCCGGGTCCGGCGATTGTGGTGTTCCAGGATCTCGACGTCCCGGTCGCGGCCGCGACCTTCGGCGAAGTGATGTGCACGACGTACAAGGCGTTTGGCGCCCAGGGGCTGATCACGTCGGGGACCGGGCGCGACCTTGATCAGGTCGAACGAATCGGGTTTCCCTGCTTCACCTCGGGCGCGACTTGCGCTCACGGCTATTGCCACATCCTGGCGGTCGAAGCGCCGGTTGTCGTCGGCGGGATCACCGTTTATCAGGGGGACTTGCTGCACGCCGACCGCAACGGCGTCACCACGATCCCCCACGAGATCGCCTCCGAAGTCGCTGGCTGCTGCCGCGAGTTTGCGGCCGCCGAGCAGATCATTTTCGACTATCTCAAGGGACCCAGGATCACAGTGGCCGGCTTTGACGAGGCCCGCCGCGCCTGCGGCGACGCGATCGAAACACTCGGCAGACGGCTGCGTCGCAATCCGTCCCGCCGCGCTTGACGCTTACCCGGTCGGGCGGGTCAGGGCAACGTAGGCCAATCTCCAAGGATTCAGGTCGCCACCCGACACTCTTCGACCCCAGCCGGCGAATCGTTGTCGGTCGCTACTTTCCGCAGAATCGTTCAACTCCGACTGGGGAATTACCTATTCCCAGCTTGCAGGCAGCGATTTCCGGGGCCGGCCATCATTTGTCCAGCAGAGTGGTTTTGCGCCCGGAGTCGATCTTCGGGGCGTCGTCGGGGCGCCCGGACGACTCGCGCGCCGCCTGTTGTTCGCTCGATCCCAACTGGAATCGCGGTAATGAGTGCCAAAAGACCACATCGTCGGTCGATTTACCTGGGTTGGAAGACACACGGCCGGATCGTCGCCCGATTTCTGTTGCTGTGGGCCATCTACCACTTGACCTTCTGGCAAGTCTTGTGCGTTCGCGAGTACATGCAGCATTTCCACTCAACCGCGAGCCCAGAGGATCAGGCATCGCTGGCCTCGTTCTTTGAGACGTTCGTGCGTCAGAATGCTTGGATGGTGACTTACGCATTGGCCTTCACCAGCCTGTTCATCTGGCACGTCGTGAGCCTGACGCATCGGATCATCGGGCCATTGAAGCGCGTCGAAGAGGCCCTTTACGATTTGATGGATGGCAAGCCCGTTCGACGAATCGAATTCCGCGACGGCGACCTGGTCGTCGATTTTGAGACAGCGTTCAACGCCTACCTGTCGTCTCTCCAGCACTCAAAGGGAGATACGCTCGCGGCCCCGCCTGAACCGCGCAAAGGGGTGGCGGAAGGGCCGAAGCCCGAAGTTCGGGGCCACTGCGAACCGGCCGTGCCCTTGGGCGATCGGCACATCGCCGACCTGCTCAATGAGTTCGGAAACGCGGCCGGGTCGACCGACTTGATCGCGGCGCGCAACTCAGCCGACTGACTCACCCAAGATTGAACCACACTCTGTCGTCCGAGATCCGGCCAACCGCTCGACGAGCGCGCTTGCCGTCGCGATGATAGCGTGCTGTGGCCGGTGAAGTTGCCAGTCGTAGCGATCGGAAAGCGACCACCCGCCGTCGAACAGTGCTGGGACTGGTTGCGGCGGTCCTGCTCGCCGTCGCGCTCATCGCCAATATGCTTTGGGTCGACGCCCGCACGCGAGGTGCTATGCCCCGCGACGGCGGCACGATCATCGAGACCGGCGTGGAGCCGGCCAACGTCAAGGTCGAAGGCCGGGGGCCTCCGATCCTGCTTCTGCATGGCTACGGCTGTGCGCTCGACTGGTGGGACGACGTCGCGTCCGAGCTGGCCAAACATCACCGCGTCATTCGGCTGGATCTGATCGGTCACGGCGGCACGGCGGCTCCGACTTCCGGTTACGAGATTACGCGGCAAGCCGCGCTGGCTTTGGCGGTGCTTGACAAGCTGCGCATCGGCCGGGTGACGGTCGTCGGCCATTCGATGGGAGGCTGGGTGGCGACGGCTCTGGTCTGCAGGAGCCCCGAGCGGGTCGAGCGGCTGATCCTGATCGACAGCCCGCCCACGGTCGACCTGCGGCTGTCATTCCTGGCCAAGGCCCACGTCACGCCTGTTGTGGGAGAGGTCATGTCTCATTTCGCGACCGACCAAATGATCGACGAAGGCCTCGCGGACGCGTTTGCTCCGGGTTTTTCGGTCCCCGAAAAATTCGTGGCCGACCTCAAGCAGGTGACGCATTCCGCATTTCGCCAGGCCCACGTACAAGGTTTTGCCTATATCGAGAAGCCGATTTATGAACGGCTCGCGGAACTGCAGCCGGTCCCGCCGCTGTTGTCGATTTTCGGGAGCCTCGACTCCAAGGTGACAGCCCAGGACGCGAGCTTATACGAGCGGGTGCCCGGCGCGGTGCTCGTAACCTTTGACGGAGTCGGCCACTCGCCCCACGTCGAGGTCCCGACGAAAACCGTACGAGCGATCGAGGATTTTATTGCGGGTCGCTCAAACGGCCGACCGCTGTCCTCGAAACCTTAGCGTCCCGTCCGACTGGTTCCGAACACGGATCAGAACAGAGGATAGACAAACGGCGCCGCGGCGGTGCCGGAGAGGATAATCAGCAGCCCGACCAAGAGCAGTACGACGACAATCGGCGTGATCCACCAGGCCTTGTTGTGCAACAAGAAGTCGACGAGCTCCCGCAGCAGGCTCGGGGAGGCGCCTTCGGCCTGGCGTGCAAAGTCTTCGGATTTCGAGGGGGTCTTGGCTGTCATTCAATTGACTCTGACTCGCTTCGCACGCTTCACGTCACCCGACAAACCTGACGCCCGCGACGTCAATACTGCCGCAAATAGCGGGCCGAGTCGTGGTCGGTGCGGCGTGGCTTCCAGTAAGTCTTGGTCGAGCGATCGAACGCGCGCTCCATCGGATCTCGACCGGTCAGCCTCATTATAACGCCCACGGGAGTGACTACGAGATAGAAAATGATCGCCATGACGACGTGCGTGACGACCCAGCCGATCGGATAGTTGACGACCATCAAGACGATCCAAACGGGCCGCAAAGCTCGCGGAATCGTCAGACCCAATGCTGCCAAGATGAGACCAATTCCCGCGATGGAGGCGCCGATCGGGGCCGAGCCGCTGCGTCGAAAGACGATCCAGCCTACGAGCGCAAGAAAGGCCAACGCGATGAGCCCGAAGGTCCGCAGCTCTTTCTTCGACGGGTTGAGGTTCAGATCGATCACGGGCAGTCTCAATTAATCCAGCTTGAACTCGGCAAGGTACTTGTCGCGGTCGGTCGACTTGTGCTGCGGCTGTTCTTCCTTCAGAAGCACAAACTTCTCGAGCACCAGCGCGTCGATGTTGGTGGCCATAAAGCAGCGATAGGCCTGCTCGGGCGTGTGCACGATCGGCTCGCCGCGGACGTTAAAGCTCGTGTTGATGATCACCGGCGAGCCGGTTTGCCGCTCGAACGCCTTCAGGAGCTTGTAATAGCGGCCGTGC
>DASPSM010000860.1:0-8417 GCA_035623955.1 Planctomycetaceae bacterium | reverse complement strand
GTCGGGCTCGCCGTGCCCGCGGCGAATGAAGGCAATTCCCCGCTCGTCGAGCGCCTTGGCGACGGCGATGTTTGCCGAGAGCATGAACTCTTCGATGATCTGGTGGCTCTCGTCATGCGGGACTTCGCGTGCCCCCGTGACGGCACCTTGTTGATCGAGCTCGAGTTTGACTTCGCGGAGCGACAAGTCGAGGGCGCCGTGCGCCAGCCGCCGGGCGCGGAGCAGCATGGCCAACTCATGCATCCGAATGAGCAGCTCGCGCACGGATTTGGGGACGTCGCGCGCAGCCGGGGACGACGCCCCTTCAACCAGGGGAAGCACCTCTTCGTAGGCAAATCGCCACGTCACGCGAATCGCGGAGCGAGCGAAGTCAACGTCGATCGGCATTCCCTCCGCGTCGAATTCGATGAACACCGACTGCGTGTAACGGAGTTTGCCTTTCTGCAGACTCGCCAGGCCGTTCGAGACGATTTCGGGGAGCATCGGGATCACGCGATCGGGCAGGTAAACGCTCGTGCCGCGAATCCGCGCTTCGTCGTCGAGGGCGCTTTTGGCCGGGACAAAGTGCGAGACGTCGGCGATGTGCACGCCGAGGCGCCAGTTCCCTTCGGCGGATTGCGTGAGTGAAATGGCGTCGTCGAAGTCGCGGGCATCGGCCGGGTCGATCGTGACGATCGTTTCGCGCCTGAGATCGAGACGGCCGTCGAGGCCCGAATCCTCGAATTGCTCGGCCTGCTCGCGGGCCTCGGCGAGGGCGGTCTCGGGGAAACGATCCCGCAGTCCGAACTCGTGAATAATTGACAACGTGTCGACGCCGGGCGCTCCGCGCGGTCCCAGAATCTGAGTGAGCACGCCCTCCCCCGCTTCGACGTGCGACGGAAAGCGGAGCATCTCGAGCACGACCTTGTCGTTGGGGCGGGCCCCTTTCGCTCCCGGATCGCCGACGAGAATCGGCTCGCGGAACGTGCTGCCGTCGACTTCGACGAATCCTTGCCCGTTGCGCTCGAAATAAGTGCCGACGAATTGCCCGGTCGCGCGCGTGAGCACTTGCTCAACGACGCCGCAGCGCTGCCCGGAGCGCCTCCGGGCGCTCGTGAGCCGCACGAGCACCTCGTCGCCGGTGTGCGCATCGCGCATATCGCCGGGAGCGATGAAGATTTCGGCCTGGCGACCTTCCGCGACCGCTTCGTGCGGCCGAAGGTAGCCCGCCCCCGAACCGATTCGTTTGACAATTCCTTCGACGAGGCCGGCCGAGTGCCGCGGGCGCAAGCGGCCCTTTTTTCCCTCTTTTACCCGTCGAGACTCGAGCATCTGCTGCAAAGTCTCGCGGAATTCCGGCAGCTGTTTCTTGGTGAGGTTGAGCCGCTTGGCGAGCGCGGCCGCCCGCAAAGGCTTGACACCCGGCTCGCTGAGCACGTCGAGAATTCGCCGCTCAAGATCGGACATGAGATGGGTCGCCGCAGCTTGCCAATCCAGTAGCACGGACACTCGGCAGCGACGGTCCGTTAAGAAGTCCCGGCCGAGAGGCCCTTATAGAGCTTCCGATCCAACCGCGGGGAATAAGGGGTCCAGTTGGAGCCGGCATTGGGATCGTCCTGGATCGAGCGGGCAAATTCGTGGACCTTGGCATCGAGGTTGTCAAGGTGATGCAAGGCGATTGCCTCGGGGGTCATCGGCAGTTTGGGGCTGCCGAATTCGTACGCGCCGTGGTGGCTCAGGATCATATGCTTCAGCCGCAAGGCGATTTCGTTGGGGAAAGGTTCGCCGGAGATCCGCGTCACTTCCGCGATTTTGGCATCGAGCATTTCGAGGGCGATCGCCAGATGTCCCAAGAGCTGACCCTCGTCGGTGTAGGCAAAGGCCGTCGCGTAGCTCATTTCGCGAATTTTGCCGAGGTCGTGCAGGAAGATCCCCGCGCGAAGCAGGTTGAAATCAACCTTGGGGTAGAGATCCTCGATACGCTGCGCCGTCTCGAGAATATTGACCACGTGCTCCAGCAGACCGCCGTGGTAGGCGTGGTGGGCCTTGATACCCGCCGGTGCCAGAGCAAAGTCGCGCATGATGTCGGGGTCGGCCAGAAAGCGTTCCATCAGCAACTTGATGTGCGGCTCGCTGATCGAGAGCAGAATCTCCCGCAGCCGCAACAGCATCTGGTCGACGTTCTTGCTGGTTGTCGCGTGAAAATCGGACGGGTCAATGCCGTTGTCGGGCATGGGCTGGATATGCGTCAGGATGATCTGCAGCGCGCCTTGGTACAGCTGCACCTTGCCCTTGACCTTCACGAAATCGCCGGGGTTGAAGGGAGCGACCGACGCTTCGGTCATGTTCCACATCAGCCCATTGATCATCCCCGTCCGGTCGCGCAGAGTGGCCAGCAGGTACAGGCTGGCATTGCGGTTGGCGCGAAGCTGTTTGTCGGCCAGCAGAAAAATCTCTTCGACGGACTCACCGTCGCCTAGCTGATTGACGTATCGCCGTGTCATGGTCCCCGCGGTGTGCTCGTAACTACTGAAAGCCTCCGGCGTTCCGATTCTAGGATCGCCGACAAGCGTCAACAAGGGCTTGCCCCAACTGCCTCCGGGCTGCCCGACGAGCATCTTCCCATCGAAGGTGGGGACCCTGCGGAGACCCTGGATTCGCTCGGCTTTCGGCCGGCGGTTGCTTTAAAGTCAAAGGCGAGATATTCCGCACCCGGCCGTGCGCTTCGAGCCCTCCTCGTCTGTCCCGGCACCGTAAATCGCTCACGGAATTCGACTTTAGATGAAAGCAGCCATGACACGCACGCTCTCCCCGACGATCGCGGGCCTTTTTCTGCTGCTCGCCTCAGGCCCTGTACCGGCCGCTGACACCCCTCCTCCACAGGGCTATTACCGTTACCCAGCCATTCATGGCGACACGATCGCATTTGTCGCCGAGGGGGATGTTTGGACTGTGGGCACCAACGGCGGCGTTGCGCGGCGGTTGACGTCGCATCCAGGGGAGAAGATGAATCCTCGGATCTCGCCGGATGGTCGGCTGATCGCCATCGCCGCCTCCTACGAGGGACCGACCGAAATCTACACGATGCCCCTCGAAGGAGGCCTGCCCACGCGTCGCACCTACGCGAGTGAGCTTTCGATTCCTGTCGCTTGGACGCCTGGCGGCCGCCTGCTTTACAACACGACGCACTATTCGACGCTCCCCGATTCGCAGCTCGTCGAACTCGATCTCTCCACCGGTCACCATACGCGGATCCCACTGAGTCAATCGGGCGAAGCCACAGTCGATCCCGAGGGGACGATCTATTTCGTGCGTCCGCCGTTTCACCGACAAGCGGTCAAGCGCTACCAGGGAGGAACGGCCCGGAAGATCTGGCGCTTCGCGCCCCAGGACGACGAGGCGACCAACCTCACCGCGGATTACGTGGGGGAGAGTTTCGCCCCGATGTGGGACCATGGCCGCGTTTATTTCGTGACCGATCGCGACGGCACGCTCAACATCTGGTCGATGAAGGACACGGGTGGCGACCTCAAGCAGCACACGCGTCACAGCGGATGGGATGTCCAATCACCCGATTTGCACCAAGGGAAAATCGTCTACCAACTGGGCGCCGACATCTGGATCTACGAGATCGCGACCGCCATCGACCGCGTTGTCCCGATTACGCTCGCCTCAGACTTCGACCAGCTCCGCGAGAAATGGGTCGAACCGCCGATCGAGCACCTTTCCGCAGCCCACGTGCATCCGACGGGTGAAAGCGTTGTGTTCACGGCCCGAGGTGGCGTATTCGTCGCGCCCTCCAAAGGAGGCCGCTTTGTGCGGGTCTCCCACAAGCCGGGCGTCCGCTATCGGGATGCCCGCTTCATGCCGGACGGCAAACAACTTTTGGCCCTCTCGGACGAAACGGGAGAGCTCGAGTTTCAGCTCATTCCGTCGCGCGGCATTGGCAAAAGTAAAGCGCTGACTCACGACGGCAAGATTCTGAAATGGGAAGGTCACCCCTCTCCGGATGGAAAGCACTTTGCCCACGCCGACAAGAACGACGATTTGTGGGTGACTGATGTCGCGACCGGTGAGAGCAAGAAGATCTCGAAAGGTCGCGAGGGGATTCGCGACGTTGCCTGGTCGCCTGACAGCCGCTCGCTGGTGTTTGGCGAGACGGCTCTTAACACATACGTCCAGTTGCATCTGTACGAGTTGGAGAACGGAACCACGACGGCCCTCACAAGCGATCGCTTCAACAGCCACAGTCCCGCTTGGAGTCCGGATGGGCAGTGGCTCTACTTCCTCTCCGACCGAGCGATGCACTCCCTCACCGGAGTTTGGGGGCCTCGCCAGCCCGAGCCATATTTCGACAAGCCGGTCGAAATTTTCCGCCTCGCGCTGCGGAAGGGAATTCGTTCTCCGTTTCAGCCCTCCGACGAGCTGCACGCGACGCCGTCCCGCGCTCGAGAGGCCGCTGGCGAAGGTGACAAGGATTCGGACGAATCCAAAGCACCGCAGCCCCCAAAGGGCGGCCCGAAGAGGCCTGCAAGCCCGACGCCCGTTCACATCGACCGCGACGGCATCGTTCGGCGGATCAAGACCCTTCCGGTCGCTCGCGGCAACTTGCAGGGACTGGCGGTCAATCGCAAGGCGCTGTTTTGGCTCGAGCGCGAATCGGGCGCGGGTGGCAAGCTGAACCTCATGGCTCTGGAGATCGGGAACGAGGGCAAAAAGCCCGAACGGATCATGGCCGACGTTCGCTCCTTCGAGTTGTCCGCGAACGGCCAGAAAATTCTCGTTCATAAGGAGAAGGAGTTTTACATCATCGACGCGGCGGCGACTCCGCCTTCCAAGTTGACGGATAGCCACGTCGACCTGAGCGCGTGGCACTACTCGATCGATGTCCGCGAAGATTTACACCAGATGTTCGTCGACGCCTGGCGGCTGCATCGCGATTACTTCTACGACCGCAAGATGCACGGCGTGAACTGGCTCTCGATCCGCGACAAATACGAGCCCCTCGTGAAGCGTGTCGCGTCGCGGAGCGATCTCAATGACTTGCTGTCGCAGATGATCGGCGAGCTGTCGGTGCTGCATTCCGGCGTGTTCGGCGGCGACGTTCGGAAGGGACCCGATCAAATCACCGTGCCGACCCTCGGGGCGCGGCTCGAGCGCGACGAGAACAAAGGGGGCTATCGGATCGACTATATCTATCAGTCGGACCCCGATCTGCCGGGCGAGTTGTCGCCGCTGGCCGATCCCGACCTCGATATCCACGCAGGCGACGTCATCGAGGCCATCAATGGCGAGTCGGTCTTGTCGCAGCCCGACCCGCAGCTGATGCTGCGCGATCAGCAAGGACGCCAAGTCCTGCTGCGAATCCATCCAAAAAACGCAAAGGCGCACGATGTGATCGTGACGCCGATTGAGGATGAAGCCGGCCTCCGCTACCGCGACTGGGTTTATTCGCGGCGCCAGCGCGTGGAAAAGGAAGGCCAAGGCAAGATTGGCTATGTGCACCTCAATGCGATGGGTGGCAACGACCTGGCCGAGTGGTATCGGACCTATTATCCCGTCTTCAATCGGCAAGGACTGATCGTCGACGTTCGCCATAACCGGAGCGGCAACATCGATAGCATTATCCTCGAAAAGCTGATGCGCAAGGCCTGGTTTTACTGGCAGGCGCGCACCCGAGTGCCGACGTGGAACATGCAGTACGCGTTCCGCGGACACCTCGTTGTGCTTTGTGATGAGCGCACAGCCTCCGACGGCGAAGCCTTCACGGAAGGCTTTCGTCGCCTCGGCTTAGGCAAGGCGATTGGCACGCGGACGTGGGGTGGAGAGATTTGGCTGAGCGCCCAGAACACGCTCGCCGACGGCGGCGTCGCAACCGCCGCTGAAAACGGCGTCTATGGCCCGGAGCGCAAGTGGCTGATCGAAGGGCATGGCGTTGACCCGGACATCGTCGTCGATAACCTGCCTCACGCGACGTTCAAAGGGGGCGACGCCCAGCTCGACGCGGCCATCAAGCATCTACAGGAAGCGATTAAAAAGGATCCGCGCCCGGTCCCCGAGCCTCCTGCCTATCCGGACAAGTCCTTCCGTTACCCCTAGCTGCGCATATTGCGGCGGACTCGGCGCGACGGTAGCCTGACGGCATCCTCGCGTGATCGCCAGATCGATTTGAGAGTCCTCCTGCGTCAACTCCCTCAAGCGCACGGGTGTCGCATGCGTCGTCACTGGATGCTTTTCTCGGCCGTTTTGGTGGTTGTCGTCGGAATCGCATCGGCGTTTGCGTACGCCCTGGTCGCGCCCGAAGAGCGTGCGCCAGAGTCACTGCTGCCTGCCGATGCCGTCGTTTACTTCGGCTGGGACGGGACTGAGAAGCATAAGGCGGCCTGGGAGAAAACGGCGTGCTACGAGTCACTCGATAAAACGCACCTATTGAGAACGCTCGCCGATTTTGCCGTGTCGTTTATTCCGCCCGATTCGAGCGTGTCGGCCGATGCTGTTAAGCAACTACTCGAGAGCATCGCCCGCCGGGGGCTCTCCGTGTCGGTGACTTTTCCGAAGGCCTACACGATTCCGCAGGTCATTCTCGTTTTGCATCAAGCGGCGGCGCTCGAGCCGGCCTTTACCAAGGCAATTCCGAAGATCGCGGGTCCAGGGTCCAAATTCGAGACGACGACGATCCGGGGCCATCACGTGATGCGCGTGGTTCTGGAGTCACTTCGCTACAAAGGGCAGGCCAAGGGGTCTCCGGGTCCGGAGTTGGCCTGGTGGGTTGATGGTGGACACCTGGTGATCGTTTTCGGCGAGGGAGCCGTCGATGCCGCGCTCGACGTCGCGGAGGGGAAGGCGAATCCGATCACTCAGAGCGCGAACTGGCACAAATTCCGCGACGATCCCAAGGATTTTCAGGCGATCCTCGCCGCGTGGTGCGACGTTGCCGCTCTGCGGGCTCGCTACGGCGACTTTGTCATCCAGGAAAAGACCGACAAAGGCCCGAAATTCACGGTCGGCCAACTGATCGACCTGTTGGGCGGCGAGCGGATGGGATCGGTCGGGCTTCGCGGGGGCCTAAAGGATCGGGCCCTCGTTTCAGAGGTCACGATCGAGGCGCCGGCACCGAGAACCGGCATCATGGCGCTGGCGGACCAGGCACCGATCACGCTCGCCGACCTTCCCCCGCTGCCCGAGAACAACACCGGATTTGTGGTCGCGAGCATCAACTGGAGCAAGGCCTACGACGTTGTCCTGAAAGGCGTTCGGCAGTTCGCCGATGCCGTGAGCAACAATGGCTCCGGCAAAGTTGATGACTTCCTACGCAAGGCTCCCGAGGCGCTCGGATTCGACCCCAAGACGGATCTTTGCGACGCGCTGGGGCACGTGGTCTGCCTGCACTCAGACAGCGCGGCGGGCATCTTCGGCGGATTCGGCTTCGGCATCGCCATCTCGGTGGAAAAGCCGGATCTTCTGCGCAAGACCCTGCAGACCGGCTTCGAGCGGCTGCAGACGGTCAGCCAAAATGCCTTCACCGCGGCTGAGGAAGAGCGTTTGGGACGACCGGTCTGGGTCTTTGACATCTCGAATTTTCCGATTCACCCTGCCGCGGCGCTCGACAAGCACTGGTTGTTCATCGGCCTGACGCCGCAATCGATCGAGTCCTCTCTGATGCGTCTCGACGGCAAGCTCGAGCGCTGGAAACCGTCCGAGGCCGAACAAGAAGCGCTGAATTCGGTTCCGAAGGAGTTCATCACGCTTTCGCTATCCGATCCGCGTCCGCTCTATGCGTCCGCCGTCACCTTTTTGCCGATGATCGCGTCGATCGCTGGTCAGGCGGCTGAGCGGGGGCCGCGAATGGCGCCGGGGCCCCGCGGCAATCGGGCGGTCGGGAAACGGATGGGTCTGCTTGCGGATATTCCGCCCGTCGAGGTGCTCACGCGACCGATGTTTCCGAACGTGAGTGCCGTCACGGTCGACGCGAATGGAATTCGCATCCAAGGGCGCGACTCGGTCCCCGGCCTGGCGCTGAGCGGATTCGTTGCGGCCCCAGTGGCCGTGGCGCTCCTGCTTCCGGCAGTTCAGGCCGCGCGCGAGGCGGCCCGGCGCACCCAATCAAAGAACAACATCAAGCAAATCGTGCTGGCGTTGCACAACTATCACGACGTGATGGGGAACTTCCCAGCAGGGACGTATCGAATTGCGGCACTCAAACCCGAGAAACGCCTGAGCTGGCAAGCGGAAATCCTGCCGTATCTCGATCAGAAACAAACCTACGATCTGATCGACTTCGGAAAAGCCTGGGACAATCCGGCCAACAAACAGGCCGTCTCGACAGAGATCAACGTGTTTATCAACCCCTCGCTTGGAGAAACGAAGGTGGGCGGTCTTCCCGTGACGGAATATGTCGGGCTGGCCGGAGTCGGCGTCGACGGCCCGATGCTTCCGGT
>DASPSM010000120.1:0-4960 GCA_035623955.1 Planctomycetaceae bacterium | reverse complement strand
GTTTTTGAGCCCGCTGAGTTCTTTCAAGCCGGCGTCAGTGATCCGAGGGCCGATGAGAACGAGCCTCGTCATTTTCTTGAGCCCGGCGAGTTGCTTCAAGCCGACGTCCGTGATCTCGGTAGCGCCGAGATCAAGCTCCATCAAGTCCTTGAGTCCGTTGAGCTCCTTCAAACCGGCGTCCGTGATCCGATTACCACTGAGCTTGATTGTCTTCAGCTTCTTGAGCCCCCTAAGCTCCTTTAACCCGGCGTCGGTGATATTTCCATAGTCGTTGCCGCTGAGGTCGAGCGACTCGAGGTTCTTGAGCCCACGCAGTGCTTTCAAGCCGGCGTCCGTGATCCGAGTGCCGCCGAGCTCGAGCAACTTCATGTTCTTGAGGCCACTGAGCTCCTTCAAACCGGCGTCTCTGACCCTGGTATTGGAGAGGATGAGCGACTCCAGGTTCTCGATCCCGCGGAGTTCACTCAAGCCTGCGTCGGTGATGTCGGTATTGGCGAGACAGAGCGACTTCAACTTCTTGAGCCCGGCAAGCTCCTTCAAGCCGGCGTCCGTGATGTTGGTTTGGCAGTCGAGCGTCGTCAGGTTTGTGAACAACCTCAACTGGCTCAGCAGCGGGGCGTACTCTTCGGGGTTTCCTTCAAGGATGATCTCCGTGACCGGACGGCCGGTCATCTTCTCGTCGCGCTTGACCTGCCCTCCCAGCGACTCGATCCGTTGGATCGTCTCCTCCACTTTGTCGGTGGCATCGACGCGGCCGGCCGGTGACAGGATGATGACCAGCAGCACGCAAAAGGCCGTCGCTCGTCGATCGGCTGCTGGGACACAATTCATTGCGGCGGCGACGCGAGAATTCATGGCTGCTACCCCCGGTATCTGGATTCTACCCATCACGGGTCTGCAACGGACTCGCGAACAACCATAAGAGAATGCCCCCCGCCACACGCACGTCTTGGCGACGAACACTTCGTTAAGGGCCCAGTTCCCTTGCCGTTGAAATATCCGACGCCGTTGTTAGAGTATCGATCTGAAACAGTCGAGGATCAAATTCGGAACCGAAGTGCTTTTGGTGAGCTGGCCCGTCCGAGTTCAGACGTAGGATCGCGGACGGAAAGCATTACGCGACAGCGAGTTGGGACCGCAGCATGAAGATGAGTGTCGATCGGAAGTCGGAGCTGATTCGCCAGTATCAGCGCACCCAGACAGACACCGGCTCTCCGGAAGTGCAGATTGCCGTCTTGACCGAGCGGATCGCCAACTTGACCGAGCACTTGCAGACCCATCAAAAGGATCACGCGAGCCGGCGCGGCCTGCTCATGCAGGTCCATAAGCGCAAGCGCCTGCTCGAGTACCTGCGACGGACGGATCCGGAACGATTCCGCGACATCAAGAATAAGCTTTCGATCCGGAAGTAGTTCGTCGCTTGTCGTCGTGTCACAGCTTTCGAGCCTGGCGCATGGTGCGCAGCGGCTTGAAGTCAGGTCACTCGTCTCTCGGCAGACCCGCCTCCACGCAGGCTGCTCTGCCCGGCGGCTCTCTCGAGTCGCGGCGAGGCCGACCAATTCGTGGTCCGCGCTGCGGGGTTGCCGCAGACGGCGTGCACGACTGCCAAGCGCAAGAAAACATTGAGGAAAATATTTGTGAAAGTCACTGTTGAACGCGAAATCGGCGGACGCACGTTCCGCCTGACGACAGGCGAAATCGCCAAGCAAGCCAGCGGGGCTGTGCTGGTTCAGTTAGGAGAAACCGTTGTGTTTGTGGCCGCCCAATCGGGGCCGCCACGCCCGGGGATCGATTTCTTCCCCCTGACCGTCGACTACCGCGAGCGGCTGGCCGCCGCCGGCCGCTATCCCGGCGGCTTTTTGAAGCGCGAGGGACGCCCCACCACCCGCGAGATCCTGACGAGCCGGCTCACCGACCGGCCGCTGCGCCCTCTGTTCCCCGAAGGATTCACCGACGAGGTGCAGATCCAGGGGAACGTGATGGCCTGCGACCCCGAAAACGATCCCGACGTGCTGTCGGTCACGGGGGCCAGCGCCGCCTTGTGCGTTTCGCCGATCCCGTTCAATAACCCGATTGCCGCCGTGCGGGTGGGTCAGCTGGATGGGCGGTTCCTCGTCTTCCCCACGCAAGAGCAGCTCAAAACGAGCACGCTCGACCTGATCGTCGCGGGAAGCAAGGAATCGGTGCTGATGATCGAAGGCTTCGGGCAGGAAATCCCCGAGGACAAGATGGTCGAGGCGATCATGTTCGCCCATCGCGAGCTGGCAAAGCTCTGCGAGCTGCAGGAAGAGCTGATGGCGAAGGCCGGCATCAGCCCCGCCCCGTTCGAGGCGCCGCCCGCCAATCCGTTTTCGTCGCTCTTGGAAAGTCGCGCTCTGGGCAAGATGCGCGACCTGAAGCAGAACCCCAGCAAGGCCGAGCGCCACACGGCCACCGACGAACTCAAAGAGTCGCTGGCCAAGGAATTCTTCCCTGACGGGGCCGAGGTCGACGCCGAGGGCCGCACCAAGCTGCAGTTCAATGTGGCCTTTTACGAGCTCGAGGGGAAAGCCGTCCGCGGCCTGCTGCTCGAGGGTAAGCGGCTCGACGGCCGGACGACCGACCAGCTGCGCGACGTCAGCTGCGAGGTCGGCGTGCTGCCGCGCGTTCACGGCTCGGCCCTGTTCACCCGCGGCGAGACGCAATCGCTGGGAACGGTCGCGTTGGGCACCCCCCGCGACCAGCAGCGAGTGGACGGGCTGTTTGGCGAGGTCTCAAACCGCTTTATGCTGCACTACTACTTCCCGTCGTATTCGGTGGGCGAAGTGCGGCCCATTCGCGGTCCGGGGCGTCGCGAAATCGGTCACGGCTGCCTGGCCGAGCGGTCGGTCGAGCGGATCATCCCGCCCGAAGATCGCTTCCCGTACACGATCCGCATCATCTCCGACATCACGGAATCGAACGGCTCCAGCTCGATGGCGACGGTGTGCAGCGCCACGCTCTCGCTGATGGATGCCGGCGTTCCCATCCTCCAGCCGGTAGCCGGCGTGTCGATCGGCCTCGTCAAAGAGTCCGACGACCGCTTCACCCTGCTGACCGACATCATGGGAGACGAAGACCACTTCGGCGACATGGACTTCAAGGTCGCGGGCACGCAGCGCGGCGTCACGGGCATCCAGCTCGATCTCAAGATCGACGGGATCAGCGAGAAGATCATCCGCGAAACGCTGCAGCAGGCGCACCGCGCCCGCCGCGAGCTGTTGCGGACGATGCTCGGCGTGATCCGCAAGCCGCGCGGCGAGATCTCCCCCTACGCCCCGCGGCTCACCCAGATCAAGATCGATCCGGAAAAGATCGGCCTGTTGATCGGCCCGGGCGGCAAGACGATTCGCAGCATCCAGGAGCAGTCGAAAGTGACAATCGACGTCCAGGACGACGGGACGGTCACCGTTGCCGGCCTCGACGGACCATCGGTTGAAGAGGCCCTGGCCACGATCGAAGCCCTCACCGAGGAGATCAAGGTCGGTCGCATCTACGAAGGAACCGTGAGCTCGGTGAAGGACTTCGGAGCCTTTATCGAGATTGCCCCCGGCAAGGACGGCCTGTGCCACATCAGCGAGCTGTCCGACGGCTACGTCAAGAACGTGACCGACGTCTGCCGCGTTGGCGACAAGCTCGAGGTAAAAGTCATCGCGGTCGACGACCAGAACCGAGTCAAGCTGTCGCGCAAGGCCGTACTGGTCGAGGCCGCGACGCGTTCGGACGGCGACCGATCGAATTAGTCTTTGTCCACTTCAAAATTCACGCTCGGGGTGGCTGGGGTCGAGCCGTTAGGCTCGCCCCCAGGTGTTGACCACTCTGACATTTCGCGAAAGCCGGCTCCAGCGGGAGCTTCGCCCTCCCGATCGTGACGCCGCCTGCGCGGTCAAAGACCAATGGCGGACCCCACTTCACACCAGGAAGTCCTGGCCGACGACCAGATCGACCGAGGTGAGAGTTCGCCCTCGTCTTCCGGCGTCTCGCCGGACGCACCGTCCAGCCTCCAACTGCGCCGGCAGTACGAGGAAGTCGCCGCGCTGGCCGGCGGCCTGGCTCACGAGATCCGCAATCCCCTTTCAACCATCGGCATGCTGCTGGAGCTGATGGCCGAGGATCTGCAGACGCCGGCGACGCCGCGGGACCGCCGCATCCTCACCCAGGTGAATACCCTCCAGCGAGAATGCCGGCATCTGGAGGAGATCCTCAACGCCTTCCTGCAGTTCGCTCGGGTGGGCGAGGTCGAGCTGGTCGAGTGCGACATCAATCAGCTCGTGCGCGAGTTCGTCGAGTTTTACAAGCCGCAGGCCCGTGATCACCGGGTCGAGATCAGCCCCCATCTGGCGTCCGACTTGCCCCCCATCCGGGCCGATCGGTCGTTGTTCCGGCAGATGCTTTTGAATCTGGCCCTCAACGCCCAGCAGGCCATGCCGGGGGGCGGAATCATGGAGCTACAGACGAGCCTCGATGACGGGTGCGTCCAGTTGGCGATCATCGACAATGGCGTGGGCATGGACGATGCGGCGCGGGCCAGGCTGTTCGACGTCTTTTATTCGACGAAGGTGGGGGGCAGCGGGCTGGGGCTGCCGACGGTTCGTAAAATTGTCGAGGCGCACCAGGGACGCATCGCCTGCCAAAGCGAGCCGGGGCGCGGCACCCGCTTTGTGATCTCGCTACCCCCGGCACAATCCTGACCTCCCCCATGACCCCCGCCAAAAACATCGACGCCAGGAAAAGCGACGCGGCAACGATCGAGCCCGCCAAGGCCGACGCGCCCAGACCGGACCCCGCCAAGCCCGTCGACGCGGGCGATCTCTCCAGCATTCCCATCCGCGTGCTGATCGTCGACGACGATGAGGCCCACGCCCAGGCGGTCGCCGAGAGCCTGCGGCGAATCAACTGCGACTGTGCCGTGGCGACCTCCGGCGCTCGCGGGATCGCCCTG
>DASPSM010000091.1:0-3185 GCA_035623955.1 Planctomycetaceae bacterium | reverse complement strand
ATGAAGAAGGTCGCCCGGAACTTGTGCGCCAAGAGAATCGGACGCACGATTGTGAAGTGCGATTTCACCGAATCATCGAACGAGAGCACGACCAGACGATCGGGAATCGGCTCGCGGGCCAGGGCAGGGGAGAGACTGGCGGTCGCAGCGAGAGACAACAGCAGAAGCACGAATGACGAAGCACGAATGACGAGGGAATGACCGAATGACCTAAGCCCGAAGGAAGATCGTTGTTTCATTCGTGCTTCGAGCTTAGTCCCGCGTCGGCGAACGGCCGTTACGGCCGAAATCGGCCGACGCCGTTTAATGAGGCTTCGTCATTCGGATTTCGTGCTTCGAACAGCCAGTAGGCTGGTGCCTGTTAATCTGTCACGCTTAGTTGTCCGCAACGGCCGCGGGGTCCGGGCGGCGGCAGAGGCTGTCGAAACGGGCTCGGCATTCGCGCAACAGTTCGCACAGGTCTCTTCGCCACAGCGGCCTCGACCAGGCCGCCAGCTCATAGTAGCCGGCGTAACCCGCCTCGTCGAACGCCTGCACGATCTCGGAAATCGGAACTTCGCCCTCTCCGAGCATGCGGCGGTCGCCGCGGGCGCCGGTCCGCGAATCGCACAGCTGCACGAGAGCCACCTGAGCGGCAAACTCGGGAATCCGCGCGATCAGCCGCCGCTGGTTCCAGAGGTGATAGACGTCGAAGGCGAGTTTCACCCTCTGACTGCTATCGGCGATGATTGCCAGCGCTTCGTCGAGCTCGTGCAGAAAGGTCCAACCGGAGGAGAACTCCTCGCGCATCGGCTGCAGCGCCAACGTGACGCCTGCCTCGGTGGCCTCCGGCTCGAGATCCCTTAGCGCGTGGGTGATGAGCCGCCGCGCGTGCGAGTCGATGTGACCGTTCTGCGGTCCGCTGACGACGGAGAGGCACTCGGCGCCGACCATCGCGGCCGCCTTGATGGCGGCCCGCGCATCGGCCAGCGAATCCTCGAAGCTCCAGCGATTGGCGCCCGTGAAGCCGCCGGCCCACGACAGGCTCGACACGCTGATTCCCAGCTCGCGCAAGAATTCGGCCGCACGTTCTTCGCCAAAAGAGCTCAGCTTGGGCCGCCACAGGCCGATGGCCCGCAGGCCTTCGCGGTGATAGGCGACCAACTCATCGTCCAGCTCGCAGGCGAACGTCGTGAGATGGTTGACCGAGAGCCGCATCATGTCGGGTCTCTTGGCAGGTCGGTGAGCTTGAGGCTTGATTTGTGACTGCGTCATTGCAGGCTGATGGACCACGATTCAGGTCTCCAGTGTTTCGCGGCTTGCCGGTGTTGGTCGTCCCGGTTGCAGTGATCCGTGTTGCTCAGTCGGCCCGGCCCTGTCGATCGCGTCCCGGCCGTGTTCCCGGGACGGAAGCTCGTTTTCAGCGAGTTGTGTTGGCTCCTCAAAGGTGGTCGAAAATGCCTATCAGTGCGAAACAGCGATGGCGCATGCGACAAATCGATGGCGAAACAAAATCGGTGTCAGGAAAGCCACAGAATTCGTGCGGCGCTGATGCAGGCCACCAAGGCGGCGCGGTCTGCGCGAGTGAAGCGGGATGTGACGAATCAACGTAGTCACGTGTGCCGCGCCCCATTTCAAATTCATGTCGAAGTCGTTTCGAACCCGTGGGCCTCGTCGTGAGGCCGTTTCTTTAAGAGCGTGACAGCATAACGCCCCGCCGCGGCACGGGCAATCTTATTCCGCCGCGTGCCACGGGCCGCCGTCACGCCAGGTCAGCCGGCCGTCGTGATTTTCACCGACGGATCATCGGCGACGTTGACCCAGACGTGCACGTGCGGACTGCCGCGGAAGTGCCAGACGAACGAGGGCCCCTCCAACCGCCACACGTCCCACACCTGGTCGTTCCCGATGTCGCCCGATTGATAGAAGGCGATGCGGCAGGCGTCGAGTCCGCCTTGCGCGTCGAGACAACGAATCACGTGATCGCGGTCCGACGTGCGGTAGGGCTCGATCAGGCATTCGAGCACCCCCTTGAGATGGGCCCTCTGATCGGCGGTCAGTTCGCTGGCCGGGAGCCCCTCGAACTTCTTGCGGTCGCGAAACTGCACGAGCCGCTCCGCGGGCGCCTGCTCGATCAGCGCCTGCTTGCGGTGCCGCCCGTCGAGCATTTGATACAGCGCGTTGGCCTTCAGCCCCTGGCTCCAGAAGACGTTCCCCGGATGATCGGCCTTTTCGTTGAAGCCCTGGGCGGCGTGCCCGTAAAAGATCGGTCCGCCGAAGGCGACGTGCTGGGACGAATTGCCGTCGCAGCGAATCGTCAGGTGCCGGCCCGTCATCACGAACTCGAACTTGCCGCTCTCGGGCGTGCCAAAGATCGCGATCGACTGGGCCTGGCCGTAACCGCCGGCGTCGTCGGCCAGCTGCTTCTTGATGCGGTGTTTCCAGTCGGGGTTATACAGTCCGAAGTAAAGCGCCTCGATCAGCGCCTGCTGGTCCTTGGTGAAGAAGCTGCTGGCCACTTTCTCTTCGGTGATCTGCCAGTTGTTGGAGACGTGCATCCGCAAGAGACCCCGCTTGTCGGCATAGTCCCAGGGGAAAGCGATCTTCTGCCGCTGCGCCGGCGTGAGCGACGCGTAGAGCTTTTGGGCCAGGCTTTCGGGCACCGGCGCGGCGCCTGCCGGAGCCGCACCCTCCTTCGAGAGGGCGACCCGCGGCAGCGAGACGGTCGAAGCGGCGACGGCCGTCGCGCCAATTGTCTTCACGAACACTCGACGATTGACGGGGGGAGTTTCTGTCTCCGCGCAATCGGGACAGCGCTCGAATGGCCGCATCGCCCTCTCCTTTGTCACAAACACAAACGAACCGTTCGCTCGACTAACCACTTAGACTCGTCGAGGAACGGCTTAAGTATGCACGGGGCGAGGCGAAAAATTCAATTGCACTTGCGAGTGCCATCGTGCGCAGGGCAGAAACGCGCGTACGCGCTGTCGCGCGCCGACTCGGTGTGATCGCAGGATTTCCCCGGCGCGGAGCGCGTTTTGAAACCTGAATCTGCGCGCTCATCGCGGGAAGCGCACAAAGATTTTTTTTGAAAGCGCGCCGTGGGTGGCTGGGGTCGGCGTCTTCGCCGCCCCGGGTTCTCCACATGACTGGGGGCGAACCGCGGACGGTTCGACCCCAGCCACCCGACGAAGTCTGGGACGGTC
>DASPSM010000840.1:0-5923 GCA_035623955.1 Planctomycetaceae bacterium | reverse complement strand
TCCGGAATCCCTTGCCAGCGCTCCTGCTGGCACTTCTGACGATCTCGTTGCTCGGCGGCCTCGCGGGAGTGAGCTGGAAATGGCTGGAAGCCAACGCCAACGCGCGACAAGCCAACGACGATAAGCGCGAGGCCGTGTTCCAGACGTACCGTGCCCGCATCGCCGCAGCGGTGGCGGCGCTCTCCGTGCACGACGTGGCGGATGCGGCCCGCCAACTCGATGCGGCTCCGAAAGAATTGCGCGACTGGGAGTGGCGGCACCTCGAGAGCCGGCTCGACGACAGCTCTTCGGTGATCCCTGTGCCCGCCAGATATGCTGGTGTCTTCGGCGCGCCCGACAGGCTTCAGGCCTGGGCGCTCGCCGATACCGGCCTGCGCGTCATCGATCTTGAGAACCACAGAGAAGACAGGGGCAAGCCCATTGATTTCCCTGTGTCCTCGACGTCTTCTGTGTTCTCTGTGGTTCAAACTCGAAGCGGCCTTCGCATCGTGGCGTGGGTCAGCAAGGCTGGCTTCGACTTGCTCGACGAGGCCGGCCGGGTGCTCTGTCGCGCGAAAGTGCCGGCGGGCACGATTGCCGGTGAGGTTGCCTTGAGCCCGGACGGCATGCAGCTGGCGTGCAAACTGCCGGGCTATGTGCTTGGAGTTTTCGATGCGCGGACCGGCAAGCAAACGGCGGTCTGCGCGGGCAACCACGACTTACTCTCGGCACTCACGTTCAGTCCCGACGGAAGTAAGCTCGCCGGCGCCGGCGACGACAAGCTGGCACGCATTTGGGATCCGGCAACGGGCAAGCTGCTCGCCACATGCCGCGGACACACGAGCAAAATCCTCGGCGCCGCGTTCCGCCCGGACGGCGCTCGCCTCGTGGGATGGGACCGTGCGCCAGTGGGACGCCGCGACAGGCCGGGAGGTTGAAGCGCCTTACGACCGCCATACCAGCGAGCTGGCCGCCGCCGCGTATAGCCCGGATGGGGAGTGGATCGCCTCGGCGGGGGCCGACCGAACCATTCGGGTGTGGCAAGCAGCGGGTCGGGAGGATGTCGCGGTGTTGCACGGCCACACGGGGGCCGTGACAGGGCTCGCGTTCGCACCCGGCGGCCGCCGGCTGGCTTCGTTGAGTCACGAAAATGCCTACTGGGCGGCCACGGACCATACCGTGCGGATCTGGGAAGTGGATCCTTACGTGCCCCTACCGGTGCTGCGCGGCCACACCAGTTACGTCTACCCGGTGGCCTTCAGCCCGGACGGCCGCTGGATTGCCTCGGGGGGGCTGGGACAACACGGCGCGCCTCTGGGACGCAGCGACAGGCGAAGTCTGCGCGACTTTGCCCCAGCACGGCTTTGTGTTGACCTTGGCCTTCAGTCCCGATGGTCGTTCGCTGGTGATTGCGAGCTTCGGGGATGACCGGCTGCGGATCTGGGACGTGCCGACGATGCGCCTCCGGAAGGAGATCCAGGGCCCCGGGTCAGCCATCCGGTTCCTCATCATCAGCCCAGACGGCGCGCGCGTTGCCGCATATGGTGGACAGATTCCGCCTCGCTTCAGCGTCTGCGACCTCTCCTCCGGCAGGCGGTTGTTCGAGGGCCCGGGTCGGCCGCTTGCTTACAGCCCGGACGGTCGCTGGTTGACCGTCGTCCGCCCGGAGGACGAGAACACGGTGGTGCTCCTGAATGCGCAGACGCATGAGACCATCGCTCGTTTTCAGGGTTACGAGAAGAGCGTCTTGTCGGCCACCTTCAGTCCCGACAGCCGTCGGCTGGCCTCGTGCAGTTCGGACCTCACCGTTCGTCTGTGGCAGCTGGACGCGCTTCCGCCCCCTCAAGCTCGCGAAGGCGGAGCGATCACGGTGACCGAGTGCCAAGTGTTGCGCGGACACACCGACGAGGTGTTCGCGGCGGCCTTCCATCCCGACGGCACGCGCCTGGCCACAGCGGGCCGCGACCGGGCCATCTGGCTGTGGGACCTAAAGCGCGGCGAGGAGGTGGCCCGCATCGCGGGCCACACCAGCTACGTCTGGTCGCTGGCCTGGAGCCCCGACGGCGCGACTCTGGTGTCCGGCTCCGGCGATTCCACGGTCCGCCTGTGGGACACCGCGCCGCTCAGGATCCGTTACCAAGCGCGCCGCGAGGCGGAGGCGCTGCGGCCCGCTGCGGAGCGCCTCGTCGAGCAGTTGTGGCGGCAGAAGAACGACCCGAGCGCGGTCGTGGAAGCCCTGCGGGAGGACGGAGCGCTGACGGAGCCGCTGCGCCATGCGGCCCTGCGTGCCGTGCTGCGGCGGGCGCAGCCACCGACAGACGTCCCGAGCAAACGACACGATCCGCCCTGACGCCGCAGCCACGGCAGTGACAATGCCCCCGGAGTACAAGGCCTCATGAAGGAAGCCCCACAAACGTTGTTTGATGCGCCGGATTTTCGCCACGATCAGTGGGCGAGTTTCAGAAACCGACAGCAGACGTTTTTCGGTACCGTCAGCGGTGATCCGAAAAACGAGTTATTTTGGGGAATCCGCGAATACCGCCGGACCGTCGTGTGATCGCGAAGGTGTGGCCTCATTGCGAAGACAGAGGCAAAACCATTCCCAAAAACTGGTCCATCATCCAGGTGCAATGGTCGTGCACTTCGGCCGTGAGGTCCATGGCGTGCTGCCAGCCTTCGATGCGGTCGTAGAGGTACGGAACACCCTGTTCCGAAAGGCGGGCGGCCAGGTTGTCGGATTGCCTGACGGGAATGACTTCGTCGATCGAGCCGTGCACGATCAATGTCGGCGGTGCGTCTTTGGTGACGTAGTTGATGGGCGAGGCCTTGGCGTAGAGCTCGGGGGCCTGGGCCGAGGTCTTGCCCTGCATGAAGGCGTGCGTCGCGCGGCTGCGGGCATGGTTGAGGTTGTTCGGGCCGTACAGATCGACCAAGGCCTCGACGCGTGTACTCACGCCCGGGTTGCCCCCCGTCCCTTGGAGTTCTGGCTCGCTCCGGTCGGCGGAATAGGCGGCGAGCATCGCCAGGTGGGCGCCGGTCGAGCCGCCGATCAGGCCGATCTTGTTGGGGTCGACGCCGAGCCTTGCGGCATTGGCCCGCATCCAGCGGATCGCGCAGTTGACGTCCTGGATGGCGGCGGGGAAGGGAGCGTCGCCACTTAAGCGGTAGTCGATCGTCGCCACCACGTAGCCCTTCTGGGCAAAGTGCCGGCAATAAACGCCGCCGAACGTCTTGCGACTGCCCGAGTTCCACGAACCGCCGTGGATAAAGATCAGGCCGGGGACCGGCTGTTTCAGGGCCTTGGGCTGAAACAGGTCAAGCAGAAGCGGCGTTTGTCCTCCTTTGCCGTACTCGACGTCCAGTTGCGCCTTAACGCCCGGCGGAAGCTCGCTTGCCCGCGGGCAGAGTTTGATCTTGCCCGAGCGGATCTTGGCTTTGACCTCGTCGGCCGTCTGTCCGCCGATCGACAACAGGGGCGGAACGCCGCTGAGCTTGGCTGCAAGCGGCCCGGTGATTGATTCGGAGGCCGGCGCGCGGCTCACCAGGGGACTGGGCACGATAAGTGCGGCCATGACGAAGGCCAGAAGGACGAGCAAGGTCCGCACGAATGCACGCTTCATCGAAGAGCCCCGCGACAAGCCGCCGGGCCCGACATTTTTTGCGGTGCTCCGGGCGACAACTGGAATCGACTGCGATGCGCACGTCGCCGGCCAATCGACGCCTATCGTACCGCGCGACGTTTGGCCGTTCATCCTGGCTGGCTGCGGCCACAGGCGCTTCAGAACGCGGTGGGCGCCGTAGGCGAGCGGGCGACCGATTGACGTCGAGCCCCTCAACTGGCCGCGGCCTCTTATCGACGCGGATTGCAGGTCGCGAAAAATGTTGCTTTGATGCCCAATTTCGGTCGGATTTATGCCGCGCTCGGGCGACGAGTCCCAGGAATTGGCAGTGGACGTTTTTCGATACGCCCTGGAACGTCCCGGCAAACGAGTGGGTTCTTGCCGCGGAGTCACCGAGACTGCGAGTGGCTTCCGGTCGCGATTTGGATGTACCGGTAGAGGGTGGTCTTCGAAATCTTCAGCGTCGCGCAGATATCGTCGAGGTTCACTGACTTGTCCGCAAACAGCTTGTTGGCGAGTGCGACCTTCGGATGATTCCGACTCAGCGGCGGGCGTCCACCCTTCCGACCCCGAGCCCGGGCGGCAGCAAGTCCAGCCTTCGTCCGCTCCTGGATGAGACGCCGTTCAAACTGAGCGAGCGCCGAAAAGACATGGAAGATCAACTCTCCTGATGGCGTTGTCGTGTCGATCGCGCCATCACAGACCGAGCGGAAACCCACATTCCGATCTCGGAGCTGATCGATAAGCGTAACCAGATGCCGCACCGACCTTCCGAGCCGGTCGAGCCGCCAGACCAGCAAGACGTCTCCCGAGCGAAGCTCTGCGAAGCAAGCATCGAGGCCCGGACGGTCATGTTTCGCGCCCGATGCCTTGTCGGTGAAGATCAGCCCGTTTGCGACTCCGTGATTTCGCAATGCGTCGATTTGGAGAGCTAGATCCTGGCCTTCGGTGCTGACCCGAGCGTATCCGACAAGGCGAGCGCCGTCGGAGGTGGCGATCACGGAAAAGTTCTGTCGTCAGACTTGATGTGCGTCTGATCTTCAGACACTGAAAGTCGCGGTAAAATTCCCAGCTTCAGGGTATTCGGTACTGAGCAAGAGCTCGCGAAAAGGTATGAGATTACGGGAGAGTAGCCGGGGTGACGATCAAAATACGCCTCATTTCGCCCCGTGTAGTTCCAATCGGCTTCGTAGAAGTACGGATCACGGTTTTTGGCTTTTAACGCTTTTGCGACCGCCCTGCAGAGAATCAGAAGAAAGCCAACTGAGCCAGCAAAAAGCCGATTCCAGACTCGACTTCGCGAACTACGAGAAGGAAGAACCGTAGTCCCTGCTGAGAAGCGGAAATGGCGAGTCGAACTGTCAACGAAGGTGTTGTGGATTGGGCCGAAATTCGTGGCGAGGCGTTGGCCGGCCTCACGGTGTCATTGATACCGCCGCAGGTCCAGCTCCCTGCCTTACCGCACGCTGTCACGCTATTCGTGCAGCGATCCGGAGACGAGACGGTCCCCTTGCAGGAACTGGCGAAGATCCTGGAGACGGACGCGGGACTGACGATCCAACTGCTCAAGTATGTGAATTCCTCGTTCTGGGCGGTTCAAAAAAAAGTCGCAAACGCCGTTCAAGCCCTGTCGCTTTTGGGATGCCATCAGAGCCTCCGATTCGTGATCGCGACCGGAGTGGAGGCGGCAATTCGCGCTCACAAGTCGAAGCTCATTAAGCAAAACGCATTTTGGAGCACCAACCTTCAAAAGGCGATCTTCGCACGTGAAATCGCCTTGCTCTTGAAGACGGATGCCGAAGTCGCATTCGTCGGCTCACTCTTGCAGGATTACGTGCTCCCGGTGCTGACAAACGACTTGTTTTATGACTATCGCGAGTTCGTGCAGTCCGAGAAGCCAAATGCTTTGACGTTGAGTGAATTCGAGCAGACCCGTTTCGGGTGGGACCACGCATTGGTCGGTGCCTGCCTGGCGTATGACTGGAACTTGCCGGATGAGCTTGTGTGCTGCATTCGTTATCACCATAGCGGATTGCAGATCTTGAGCGACCCGAGGCTGGGCCAATCGCCGGTCGCCGCGACCGCGTTGTCGGCGCTGCTCCCCGACCAGTTGTGCCCAAGTAATCAGGGTTTAGAGCTGCTGATGAAACTGGAACCCAAGTGGCCGGCCTTCAATCTCCAACGGTTGGCCGAGTCGGTCGACCGACAGTACGTGCAGATGGGCCTGGGAATCCACAACGATTTTCCGCTCTTGCCACGTTGCCAGAGCTTGGGAAACGATCCCAGCCCCTGTTCCGTTGGGACAGTCGAAGCCGCCGCAAGAG
>DASPSM010000741.1:0-2118 GCA_035623955.1 Planctomycetaceae bacterium | reverse complement strand
CCGATCGTGTTACTCAAAAAACGGGCCGCTTCGGTGGGGCATGCGGTTTGCGAGGCCGTAGCGCCACGGAACCCCCGGTTGGGAGTGATGCTTCCCTATACGCCACTCCACTATTTGCTCTTCGAAAAACTCGCGGGAAGTGCGCTCGTGATGACGAGCGGCAACCGGTCCGACGAGCCAATCGCTTATGAAGATGCGGATGCGTTCGAGCGGCTGGGAGAAATTGCGGACGTTTTTCTGGTGCATAACCGGCCGATCCACGTGCGCTGCGACGATTCGGTGACACGCATTGTCGACTCGCTCGAATCGCCGATCCGTCGCTCGCGCGGATACGCACCGCAGCCTGTGCTGCTGCCGTTTGCCTGTTCGCGTCAAATTTTAGCTGTCGGCGGCCAATTGAAGGGGGCGTTTGCCCTGGGGCGTGGGCGGCACGCGTTTCTCAGTCACCATCTGGGCGACCTCGATCATTGGGAGGCGTACCGGGCCTTCGTTCGCGACGTTGGTCTTTACGAGGAATTATTCGCCGTCACACCCGAACTGATCGTTCACGACCTGCATCCGGACTACGCGTCGACCAGCTACGCCCGGGAGCGAGCGGTCGCCTACGACATTCCTTGGCTGGCCGTTCAGCACCATCACGCGCACATCGCGAGTTGCATGGCCGAGCACGGCCTCGCCGAGCCCGTCATCGGGGTTTCGTTCGACGGCACCGGTTACGGCACCGACGGCGCGATTTGGGGGGGCGAATTCCTTGTGGCCGACTACCGGCACTTCCGTCGAGCCGCCCATCTTCGCTACGTCGGCCTTCCTGGTGGCGACTCGGCCGTGCGCGAGCCATGGCGAATGGCCGCCTCGCACCTGCATGATGCCGGTGCGTCATGGGAGGTGTTGGAAAAGCGAGTCGATCGAGCCAGGTTGCGAACGATCGCCCAAATGCTCGAGCGCCGGCTCAATACGCCGCGGACATCAAGCGCCGGCCGGTTGTTCGATGCCGTTGCGTCGCTGGCCGGCGTGCGTGACGCGGTGAGCTACGAAGGGCAAGCGGCGGTCGAACTGGAGTGGCTGGCGACCGGGGCCCCCGACGCCGCCGTTTATCCATTCGAGATCGAGCTCGTTGGCCCGGCCCCTGGCGAGCAGGACCGGGCCTGGGAGATCGATACGCGACCGTTAATTCGCGCGGTTGTCGACGACGTTCAAGAGGGGGCTGACGCGCGGCAGATCGCCCGCCGGTTTCACTCGACGATCGTCGAGATCATCGCTACGACCTGCGAGGCGATTCGCAAACACACTCAGATTAATGCTGTAGCGCTCAGCGGCGGCGTCTTCATGAACGCCCTGGTCGCGAGCGAAAGCGCAGCTCGACTTGCCGCCGACGGCTTCCACGTCTACCGCCACGTCCTGGTCCCTCCGAACGACGGAGGAATCTGTTTGGGGCAGCTGGCGATCGGCGCCGCCGCGCTGGCGGCGCCCGTCAAGTTGGAACAGGTATCAGAACTGCGCGCTCCGCGGAGAGCATTCTCCTCCGTGAAGCCACCGTCCAAGCGCGGAATTACCGGTCCGGCCGACGATTGCCGGACCGCACGCCTCATCGCGAGACAGGAAGGATAGCCGCTATGTGTCTTGCTATCCCCGGTAAAGTGGTTGACCTGTACCGGGAGCACGAGGTCTTGATGGGGAAGGTCGACTTCGGCGGCGTCTCCAAGCGTGTCTGCCTGGAGTACACGCCCGCGGTGCAACCAGGCCAGTATGTCATCGTTCACGTCGGTTTTGCCTTGCAAGTAGTTGACGAGGACGAAGCTAAACAGATTTTTACGTTCCTGGAGGGGATGAACGAACTGGGCGAGCTGCAACAGCAACAGGTCTAGGCGAGCCGCTCCGCTGCCGCAGCGGATGAGCCGCCGAGTGCTTCGATTTATCGCCTTGGACCGACAAACAAAGTACCCGCGGAATCACGCACGCGGCCCGCCTGGGAGGAACAGAGCGCATGAAATACCAGCAGGAATATCGCGATCCGGGCGCCACGCGAAAGCTCCAACAGGCTATTGCCGGCATCACCACTCAGCCGTGGACGATCATGGAAGTCTGCGGCGGGCAGACGCATTCGATCGTCAAGTACGG
>DASPSM010000720.1:0-3019 GCA_035623955.1 Planctomycetaceae bacterium | reverse complement strand
TGTGTTGAAATTCAGCAATGTTCGCGCGGATGCGTCGCAACGTCGCCAGAAACGACGGGTCGGCGCTGCGGTGGGCCGCCTGCAGTTCCGCCGGCTGCACACGAAGCGTCTCGAGCGTCAGCCGCTTCTTGTCGAGCTTTTGGCCGTATTCCAGGAGGGCGTCGAGGCCGCGATCGCGGACATCGCGACAAATCCGCTCGACCACTTGCTGCGGAGTGAGGGGTTCGCCGAAAATCTCGATCGTCCGCCGCCGCCCCGACTCGGAGACGACGTCCCCCTTTGGGCTGAGCTTGGCCCGAAGGGAGGCAAACGCGGCCGCCGCGTCCTCTTTCGAGCAATCGATTAGGGCGATACGCAGGGAGCGGGAGGGCGAACTCATGGCGGCGAGCTCGAATTCTTGCGCATAATCCTCAACAGGCTTTTCAACAGTTCCTGCGCGGTCATCGTACAGGACGCCGGGTGATTCAAAAAGTTCATTAGACCAAGGACCAAACGATGCCCAGCCGCCCGATTTACGATCTGCGGAGCGACACGGTCACCAAGCCGTCGGCGGCCATGCGGCAGGCGATGGCCAACGCCGAGGTCGGCGACGACATGAGCGGCGAGGATCCCACCGTCAACCGCCTCGAAGCCCGGTGTGCCGAGCTGTTCGGCAAAGAGGCCGCCGTGTTTGCCTGCACGGCCACGCAGGCCAACCAGATGGCCGTGCGCGTCCACTGCCAACCGGGCGACGAGCTGCTCATCAACGAGACCGGGCACGTCGCAAATTTCGAGGCGGGCGGCCCGGCCGTGCTGAGCGGGGTTTCGTGCCGCACAATTCCCGGAGAGCGAGGTCTGTTGGACGTGCCCCAGCTCCGGGGAACCGTGCGGTCGGACGATCAGCATCTCGTGCGGACGCGGCTGGTGTGTGTCGAAAATACGGCCAACATGGGGGGAGGCTACGCCTGGCCGCTCGATCAGCTCGCGCGGGTCAGCACGTGGGCGCGCGAGCTCGGGCTGAAACTCCACATGGACGGCGCCCGGCTTTTCAACGCGACGGTCGCGCGGGGCTATTCGCCGAAGGACCTCGGCCGTCATGTCGACACGATCGCCGTCTGCTTCTCGAAAGGGCTCGGCTGTCCGATGGGCGCGATCCTGGTCGGTTCCAAGGACGACATTCGCAAAGCGCGGCGCATCCGGAAGCTTCTGGGAGGAGCATTGCGGCAGGCGGGGATCGTCGCTGCCGCGGCCGATTACGCTCTCGACCACAACATCGAGCGCTTGGCCGACGACCACGCGAACGCCCGTCAATTGGCGACGATGATCGCCAAGATTCGAGGCCTGCGGATCGACGTTGATGCGGTGGAAACGAATCTAGTCTTTTTCGACGTCGATCCGGCGCTCGGTTACGCCAGCCAGCTCGCCAACGCGCTTGAGACTCGCGGCGTGCTGATCCACGACTCGGGGCCGCAGCGAATGCGCGCCTGCACCCACCTCGACGTGCGACGCGAGGACCTTCCGGAAGTCGGTCGCATCCTGGCCGAATGCGTCGAAAGCGGCTTTCGCGATCGGCCCGGAACACAGTACGGCGGCTTCTGGCGCGGCTGACCTGCGTTTGTGCGATCTAAGTAACGGAATCCCGCGTCGACTTTTCGCATCCTCGCCAAGAGACTCGAGCGTCTTGGCGCGCTAGAGGCGGAAACCCTCTTCCTCCGCTTTTTTTCGGCGTGAGTGCGCCCCGCTGTCTGCCTGTCGAGGTATCACGGAACGGCCAATTTCGGAATTTCCCCTTTTCCTTCGACAGGTTGGTCCGCGGGCGGCGCATTGAAAAGAGGAAGCCTGGGCGGAGTTTCATGGCGGCCTCGCGCCGCCACGACGCCCCCTTCGTCTTTGTTGCACGCCGATGTTCGCCAGCAAGTTGCGGGCTCAAGGCGGTCGGAAGGGAGAGGAATCGTGGTGGCAATCGCTGCCTGGCGCCAATGGTTCAATCGGGTCCGAGCGACGCGGCCGGCTCGATCGAGGCGAAAATCGGTTCATCGCCGGCGAATCGCCGTTCTCCCGTCTGCCGACGTTCTTGAAGCCCGGTGCATGCTCTCGGCCACGCCGTCGATCGTAACGAGTGGCACACTCGGCACAGGACCCGCCCCGGAAACGGAGGTGGTCGGTAGCGGGGCACTGAAAGATAACTGCGCGCTTGAGGGAGGGGATAACCCAACTGGAACGATCGCGTTCACCTTGTATAGTCCGAGCGACACCGTGGTCGACTCGGAATCGGTGACCTGCGACGGCAACGGCGACTACAGCTCGCCCAACGGTTATGTCCCCACCGCACCCGGCACGTACCAGTGGCAGATCAGCTACAGCGGCGACGCCAACAACAACCCTGTCACCACCCCGCTGGGGAGCGTACCGGTGACGGTCAGCAAGGCCCAACCGGGGCTCACCACCGCAGCCACCCCGAGTACGGAGGTGGTGGGCAGCGGGACACTGAAAGATATAGCCACTCTGTCAGGGGGGTTTAACCCGACCGGGACGATGACGTTCAGCTTGGAAAGTCCAAGCGGCACCATCGTCGACACGGAAACGGTCACCGTCACCGGCGATGGCGACTACAGCACGCCCGACGGTGTGGTGCCCACAGCAGTCGGCACCTACCAGTGGTCCGCCGACTACAGCGGGGACGCAAACAACTACTTTCAGTACACCGCTACAGGGGAAGAACCCGTGGTGGTCAGCCCCAAGGCCCAACCGGGGCTCACCACCGCGGCCACCCCAAGTACGGAGGTGGTGGGCAGCGGGACACTGAAGGACATAGCGACGCTCTCGGGGGGGAACAACCCGACCGGAACGATGACGTTCAGCTTGGAAAGTCCTAGCGGCACCATCGTCGACACGGAAACGGTGACCGTCACCGGCGATGGCGACTACAGCACGCCCGACGGTTACGTGCCCACAGCACCCGGCACCTACCAGTGGGTGGACAGCTACAGCGGGGATGCGAACAACTACTTTCAATACAGCCCGTCAGGGAGCGAACCGG
>DASPSM010000673.1:0-12485 GCA_035623955.1 Planctomycetaceae bacterium | reverse complement strand
GTTCGATATCGCCCACATGGGCCGGATCAAGTTCAGCGGCGACGACGCCTGCGCGCTGCTCGACCATCTCGTGACGAACAACGTTTCGAAGATCGAGCCGGGTGAAATCCGGTATTCGCTCGTGACCAACGAAGCCGGCGGCGTCCTCGACGACGTGCTCGTTTACCGCTTCGACGCCTTCTATTACCTCGTCGTGAATGCGTCCAACCGGCTCAAGATCGTCGATTGGATCGCCCGGCACCGGGGCTCTTTCCAGGCTCACTTCGAGGATCAGACGCTGGCAACCTTCATGCTGGCGGTGCAGGGACCGCGTGCCCTCGACGTGCTGCACCCGCACGTCAACGTCGAGATCGCCGATCTCAAGTACTATTCGGGCTGCGAGGCGATGGTGTTCGGCAGGCCGGCGCTCGTCAGCCGCACGGGATATACGGGCGAAGACGGGTTCGAGATCGTCGTGGCGTCGTCCGACGGCCCCGACGTCTGGCACCGTCTGATCGCTGACGGCAAGGAATTCGGACTGACCGCCTGCGGCCTTGGCGCCCGCGACACGTTGCGCCTCGAAGCCGGAATGCCTCTGTATGGTCACGAGTTGAGCGAAACGATCGATCCGCTGACGGCAGGCCTTTCGTTCGCGGTCAAACTCAAGGCGGGCGACTTCATCGGCAAAGCGGCGCTCACAGCGATCAAGAGCGGCGGCCTCCGCAAGGAGCGCGTGGGCCTCGAGCTGGCCGGCAAGCGCATCGCCCGCGAAGGCTCGACCGTGTTTCTGCACGGACGAGAAATCGGCCAGGTGACCTCGGGCACGTTTTCGCCCACGCTGCAGAAGCCGATTGCGATGGCGTACATCGACAAAGGTTCCGCCGCCACCGGAGGGGCCGTCGAAGTCGACATCCGCGGCAAGCGCGAGCCCGCGACGGTTGCGGCGCTGCCGTTCTATCGCCGGCCGGCATGAGTCGCCGAGACGCGTTTACATCTGCCGCGTGGCAACAACCGCGGCGGCATCAACGCGCCTTGGCGAACCAGAGAGCGGTCCCCTTTTCCAAACCGACGGCTTGCCGTCGGAACCTAATTCCCCAAAAAAAGAGACCGACGGCGAGCCGTCGGTTTGGGAAAAGTGTGACTCGACAGGAATCCCCGCGCCAAACGTGCCTGGAAACGTGTCGCGTCGGCCGCACGCTTATTGTTCAGCCGGGCGCGGCCGACTCGGGCTCCGGAACCACGGCCAACTCCGGTTCGGCCAAGAGGATTTCGGGCTCGGGATCATTGTCGCTGTCGGGCTGACGGGCCGCCGTGAGAGCGTAGTAGAGCATCACCCCGAAGCCTGTCAGCGCGGCCAGGTCGAACATCACATCGAAGCCCCAGTGGTCGATGATCGTTCCCAGAATCGGCGGCGAAACGGCCGTTCCGAAATCGATCAACCCGAGCACGAGCGTCGTTCCCAGCCCGCGGTAGCGACGCGGAAAAGAACCAGCTCCCAGCGAAACGATTGCCGGGTAGAGCAGGGCATGGCCAAAGCCGCAGGCCGTCGCCGGCAGAAGGAACTGCCAGTCTCGCGAGACCAACGGCAGCAGCAAGTGACCAAGCGCGTTGCCGGACAGGCCGACCAGAATCGTTTTGTGCCGGCCGATCGTGCGGGCCCAACGCGTGCCCGGTAGGCGAAAAACCAGCGCGACGAGTGCGTAGACGGTGAAGAACGTGCGGATCCCCGGGATGTGCCGCTGGGTGGCAAAGCGCGTCAGGAACACGGTCGTGAGGCTGAAGCCCATTCCGAGCGTGATGGCGACGGCTACGACCGTCCCTGGCCAGTAGTGGATCAGGAGCTTGAGCGCCGGCGGGGCGTTTGGCAGAGGAACATGCGCGTGCCCTCGCATCACGAGCACGCAGGCGAGGTAGAAGACGCCGAGCGCGGCCACCGCGCTGCACAGTGCCGCGAAACGCGCATGTCCCAGCGGGTAAAGGGTGAAGATCCCGTCGCCCAGATTGGATCCCGTGATCATGCCTAAAAAACCGCCGGTGCCCAGGATGCCGATGGCCTCGGTCCGTTTGTACAAAGGGACCAGGTCCTGCACGTGCACCACGCTGCAAGTCAGCATGCCCGCCATGCCCAGCGAGTAGAGAATTCGCGCCAGATAGAGCCCGAACGACACCCGTTGGCACAAAAGCAGCGACGCCGCCCCGAGGATGAAGAGCGATGTCGAGAGCACCCAGACTCGGCGCGTGCCGTAGCGATCGACCCCTTGCCCGATCACCAGTCGCATCAGGAGCGCGGCCGCGAATCCCGTCCCGACGATCGCACCGGCAGCCTGCTCCGTGCCGCCCAGGAAGGCCACCAGCTCCGCAAAGCGGTACATCAGCGTGTTGGCCGCGACCAGCGCGAAGTTGGCGACGTACGCCAGCCAGAATTGCGACGTGTAGACGCGTGCGCCCGTCACGTTTGTGGCATCGAGCGGCGGTGAAGGGCCCGACATTGTTCAGCCCAGTCGTCTTCAGCCGCCGTACGCACCATAGCGCCGCAGACCCAGCGCGAACGCCGCGCGACACGCTGCAAACAGTACGAGCACCCAGAGAACGAGCACCAACAGCTCGAAGCCGAGCTGCGCGTGGTTGTAGCGATGCAACATGACGGCGGCCGGAAAGTACGCCAGGTATTTGAAGGGCAAAAACTCGAGCGGTCGCGTGACGACGGCCGGCAGCCAGTCGAGGGGCAGCATCTGACCGGAGAGGAAAAACGTGATCATCATGTAAATGAACACGAGCGAACTGACCTCGAGAAACCAGAAACCGATCAGCCCGATCAGCGCCTCCATCAAAAACCCCAACAGAAACGAAAGCAATAGCGCCACCACCCAGCCGGCGGTCGTCAGCCCGTCGGGCCAGCCGTCGAAATATCCGCGGCACAGCCAGAAGACGAACGCGAACGGCAGCGTCGCGATGAAGTAGTAAACCAGCTTGTGCGCCATGCGGTGCCAGAAGAGATAGCCCAGCATGTCGATTGGCTGAGTGAGGTACTTCTTGATCGTCCCCTCGCGGATCTCAAGCGCGATTCCTTCGGCCAATCCCGGCATGCTGGAGAACGCGCGCGAGACGAGCGCCAGAAGGTAATAGGCGACCATATTGTGATACGTGTAGCCGTTGAGCTTGCGGCCCGCGTCGGCGCTCGCGGCCGAGTAGATCGCCCCCCAGAGAAAAATCTGGGTGACCGTCGGCAAGAATCGCACGAGGGTGCCGAACACGAAGTCCGCCCGATAGGCCAGCCGCTCTTCGATGCAGGTCTTGAGGATCGTCCATCGAAGTCGCAGGGCTTGGGCCATCATGTTTGCTGGAGCCCATTAATGGTCGACAGGTTGCTCGGCGGCCATGTCCAGATCGCGCATCCCGTCGCTCGGGACCGGTTCAGGCGGGGCGGCTCCATCGTTTGCCGACTCCGAAACGGGTGCCGAGCCGGAGGAGAACAGCTCGGCGATCACCTCCTCGAGGGGACGCTCCTGCACGCCAACGTCTTCGATGCTGTAGTTGGACAATAGGGCGGAAAGGATCTTCGGAATATTCTGCCGCGGCACCTCGAGGCGCACGCGCGGCGGCTGGCATTCCACGATCGTGCCGAAGCGGTCCAGATCCTTAGGAACTTCGCTCCCCGCGAATTGCAGGTCCATGATCTTGTGCCGGCTGAAGCGCTCCAGGATGTCCTCGAGCGGGCCGTCGTGATTGATCCGGCCGTGGTTGATGATGATGGCCCGTTTGCAGAGCGCTTCCACGTCTTTCATGTAGTGGCTGGTGAGCAGCACCGTGATCTTGCGCTCGGCCTGGTAGAACTTGAGAAAGTCCTGTACACGACGCTGCGAGACGACGTCGAGCCCGATCGTCGGCTCGTCCAAAAGCAGCACCTCGGGACCGTGCAAGAGCGCGGCGATCAGCTCCATCCGCATCCGCTCGCCAAGCGACAGCTCGCGGACCGGTTGGCCGACAAGCGCGCGGACCTCCAGCAGGCTCGTCAGTTCGTCGAGCCGGCGCTCGAACAATGCCGGCTCGACGCGGTAAATCTCGCGGTGCAGCCGGAAGGATTCCTGCGCGGGCAAATCCCACCAGAGCTGGTTTTTCTGCCCCATCACCAGCGAGAAGCGGCGGCGGAACGAGTTGTCGCGTTTCCACGGCGTGTAGCCGAGCACTCGGGCCTCGCCGCCGCTGGGAAAAATCAGGCCGGAGAGGAGCTTGAGCGTGGTCGTCTTGCCGGCGCCGTTGGGGCCGAGGAAGGCGACGATCTCGCCGGTCTCGACTGAAAAGCTGACCCGATCGACGGCGTTGACGGCGTTGTACTCACGCCGAAAAAGGCCCGCCACCGACGCGAGCAAGCCCTCTCGTTTGCGAAAGACGCGGTAGGTTTTTGACAGCTCGCGAACTTCGATCGCCGCCATCCCCGCATCTTAGAACAGTCGGCGAGTGAATGTAACCGGTCGTCCGCGGCAAGGCACAAATGACGAAGCACGAATGAATGACGAAAGAATGCCCGAATGCCCAAAGCCGGAACCAACAGGGGCTCCTTAGTGCTTCGGGCTTCGTGCTTCCTTAGTCATTCGTGCTTCGTGCTTGTCGAGCTATTTGCCGGCGGTCGCCATGCTGTGCAGCAGCTGCACGTAGTCGAGGCCGATCCGTAGAACTTCGTTGTTGTAATAGCCCGAAGCGAAGATCGGACCCTCGGTCGTTTCTTCCGAGGTGACTTCTTCGGCCTTCTTCTCCTCGAGCTTGTCCTGGATCCGCTCTTTCTTGCGTTGTTCGAGGTTGAGCGAAATCTGCTTGCGGGCCTTCCGCTCGTCGAAAATGCCGATCTCTTTATTGAGCTTCTGGAATTCGGCATCCGTCGCCACGCGGGTCTGGCTGCGGCGCTGCAGCAGCGAAACCATCTCGGGATTGACGCGGTTCCAGGGCTGGTAGTCGGCGGCCTCGATGTGTTCGAATTTGAGGGCGTTTTCCAGCGACGACTCACCCAGGTCCATATGGTCCAAAAGCGAGGGAAGCACAACATCCGACGGCACGCCCAGGTTCTGGGTGCTGTCGCCGTTGACGCGGTAGAACTGACTGATCGTGAGCTTGAGCGCCCCGCGGTCCTCGGGATTGAAAAGTCCCGCCAGCCCCGACTGCCCCACCGGCATGACGTTCTGCACTGTTCCCTTGCCGTGGGTCGAGTTGTCTCCCACGATGATTCCGCGGCGGTAGTCCTTGATGACGCCGGCAAAAATCTCTGACGCCGAGGCCGACAGGCGGTTGGTCAGCACGACCATGGGACCGGTGTAGGCGACGGTCGGATTGGTATCCGGGTGGACGTCCTTTTCGCCGCCGGGGGTCTTCACCTGGACGATCGGCCCCGACTCGATGAACAGGCCGGAGACTTCGATCGCTTCGCTCAAGGCGCCGCCGCCGTTGCCGCGAAGGTCGACGATCAACAGGTCGATGCCACCCTGGCGTTTGAAGTTGTCGAGCACTTTTTGGACGTCGCGAGCCGTGCTTTTGAAGTCGTCTTCGCCGCTGGAGGCGCCGTTGAAGTCGCGATAGAACGACGGGATGTTGAGGATGCCGATGCGGCCCGGGCTCCCCTTGACGCGGTCGCTCGCCTGGATGATCTGCCCCTTGACCTCTTGCGAGGTGAGCTCAATCGTGCGGCGAGTGAGCGAATAGACGCCCACCTGGCTCTTGCGGTTCTTGGCCGGGTTCTTCAAATCGATGTGCTCGGCCGTCTTCACCTGCAGGCGCACCTTGGTGCCGCGCGGGCCGCGGATCAAGCGGACGACTTTATTCAGCTTCATTTCGACGACGGGAAGGATCTCGCCGTCCCCTTTGCTGTCGACGCCGATGATCTTGTCCCCGATTTTGAGGCGTCCGTCCTTCTCGGCGGCTCCGCCGGGGACGATCTGCTTGACGACGGTGTAGCCGTCTTCCTCGCGCAGCGCCGCGCCGATTCCCTCGAGCCGCAGCTCCATCGAGATGCGGAACTCGTCGCGGGTCTGGGGCGACATGTAGCTGGAGTGCGGATCGAGGCAATGCGTGAGGGCGGAGAGATACAGCTCGAGCTTTTCGCCGTCATCCATCTGCGTCCAGTTTTCGAGATTCAGATGGTAACGCTTTTTGACGCGCGTGCGCGCTTCGGCGTCCGGCGTGTCTTCGAGCTTGAGCTGCAGAAGGTCGTACTTGATCTGCTTCCGCCAGCGCTCGCGAATTTCCTCGTCGGTCTTGGCCCAGGGAAGTTTTTCGGCATCGATGATCATGCCCTCATCGACCGTGAAATCCTGTTTCTGGTCGACGAGCGTGTCGGCGATCGCCTTGCGCTCCGCGACGCGCTTCAGGAACAGATCAAATGCGTTGTACGCGAAGTCGACGTTCCCGTGCTTCATCAAGTCGCCGAGCTTGGTCTTGTCTTGACCGAGGCCGTCGACGTCGGCCTGTGTGAAATAGAGCTTTCGGGGATCCAACAGCTCGATATAGCGCTTGAAGAGCTTGCTCGAGAGCTCCTCGTTGTCGCCGATGCGGACGTGGCCAATGTGGTTCTCTTCGATCAGCTTGCAGACGAGGATCGCCGTCCGCGATTCCGCGGGCCGGGGCTCCGCAGCCTCATGTGCGAAAATCGTCGAGGCCGCGAGGGCCAAGGTGACCGCGATCAGAGTGCTGCCGGCGCGCGAAGTTGCAGGGAACCGCATAGATCCTCATCCCATGGCGAAAGAGAAGAAAAGGGGATTAGCAGCCGCCGAAAAGTGGATTCGCACCCGTGACATCGATCCGCCCGCCCCGATATTCACTTTAAACAGTCCTAGGGTCGAGCAGATGTCTTTCCCCAAAAGATGCAAACGTCCCGTTTGCGGGCTTTTTCGTGGCAGACAGGGCGTCCGCCGGCTCTCAAACGGCTGCCAGGCTTCGGCGATCCGTCGCCCAAGGGATCGTATCGGAACCTGCCAAACGTGACAAGAGGCGCTTTGCTGGAACTTGCGGCCGGTCAAACCGTTTCGCCGCGAAAACAGCGCCCCTTTTTCCGGCCGAGTGCGTCGGGCGTCAGCGAAAAAACAGCTTTCAAATTCGAGCGTTTCAAGGTGCCATTCCCAGTGTGTACGCACCCGTCCCGTCGCCTGCCGGACGATTCGGTCGAAATCCCTTCCCAGCGAGGCAAAAAAACCAGCACAAACGTGCATTATCCGACCGCGCAGTGGACAACTGCCTCGCCTTCGTAGGCGTGCAGCTGATTGCGTCCCTTGCGGGTCGATTGGTCCAGGGCGTTTCCCGAGCGATTGAGGGCTCCCTCGGGCGAGTCGTGCGGCGGACAGGCAGTAAACCCGAAACTGGCGGTCACCAGCACCTCGGGGCCGCCGGCGTGCGTCCGAAAGTTGTGGATTCGCACCGCGTTTCGGATCGCCAGCGAGAGCTTCCGCCCGCTTTCCGCGTCGACACTTGGGATCAATATGCCAAACGAGTCGGGTGCGATCCGGCAGACCAAATCCTGTTCGCGAATCGATTGCGAGAGGACGGCTGCCAGTTGTTTCACAAAGGCGTCGGCGCCGGCGATGCCAAAGCGGGACTTGAGCTGGTCGATCCGGTCGATGCGGACTTGCAGCAGGCCGCTTTGTTGCTCGGCTCGGGTTCCCGCGTCGAGCATCAGCGGCAGATTGACATCGAACGCCGCCCGATCGGGCAAATTCGTGGGCGCATCGAAGCTTCCGCGCTGCCAGGTAATCTTGAACGGTTTTGCCCGGGCTTGTGGCTTGGGCGGCACGGCGGCCGGTTTGGCCAGGGCGTCGCGCTGCGTGCCGATGATCCGCCCGACAACGTCCAGCAAGGAGCCGCGCTTCGCATCGAGCTGGTCGACTTGCTCCCGAGTGAGCGCCATTTTGGGGAAGGTCTCGAGCAGGCTCACGATCTTTCGCGAGTTCTCGAGGGAATCCAGGACCAGTGCGTAGAGCGATGTCAGCGTCTTGGCGGCTTTGCGCAATCCCCGGTCGGTCGCCCGGTTCGCATAAGCGACGCCGGCGAGAAAACCGAGTCCGCTGGCCAGGAGCAACGTGGCTCCGAACCAAATCCAGAACAGAGTTGCCGACACGCGAGCCGGCAGCTCGAAATTCGAGATCAGCGACACTCCGCGCCTCCGACGATGCCCTGACGCCAATGTCCTTACGTAGTCCGGCGTGTCTGAACCCTAGCTCACAAACCGCGATTTCGAGGGTCGCCGCAGCGCACCGCGATTGCGCCGCGCCTGCCGAAGGTTCCGATTTTGAGGAACCTAGGGGAGAGCTACGTCAGAAAGTCGAGACGGTCGACGCGGCTCTCTACCGCTTATCGGCCTGCACGGGGGAGTCCGTGAATTTCAGGCCCTTCATCATCTCGAGATCGCGGTCGCCGAGCCGCTTGATCAGCGTCGAGTCGACGGCAAAAACGGTGGAAGTCTGCGATCCGTTCGCCGCGGCGCAAAGATAGTAGATCCAAGTGATCGGATTCTTGTTGGCCTCCCCGGCCACCGCCACGCGGTAGAGGAACCGGCCGTCATCCGTCGGCACCTGCTCGGCCTTCTCGATCGACTTGAAGCGCGGCCCGAGGCTGGTGCGGATGTCATCTTGAAATTGCGTCAAAGGGACGTGTTCACCCGCGGCCGCCGCGCGAATCGGAGTCAGGTTGCATTGGGCGATCAGGCTGCCTTGGTCGATGAGCCGCAGGACGGCGATTTGCGGACTCGTCTGGAAGACGTGCCAATCTCGATCGTGGGTGAGCTCGATGTTCCAAGCCGCGCGGAATTGGAGCTTCGTCAAAGCTGCGGGCGGATCAAGCGTCACGGCGGAGGCCGCCTCTTGCGTCAATCCTTCGGACTCGCTCGACGCGGCACGGGTCACAACGGTCTTCGCCGCCACTTTGAGGCCGGGAGAAACCGGCCCGACGGTTCGTTCTTCGGTCTGGTCGATCTCGGCATGCGACAGCAACCTGGCCTTGAGATCAAACAGATACCATCCATGCAGATCGATCTTGCCGGCGGCCCCGGCGGTCGCACCGGCAACCGTTCCCGTCAGTGAGACCTTGGCCTTGTCGTCAGCCACCGACTCGAGCGTGCAGGTCAACTCGGACTTCGACGCGGCTTCGGTGTCGGTCAACATCTGGGCAACCCACGCGGCCGGCGTCCACTTATCGCCCAACGACACAGGATTGGCGGGCAACAAAGCGACCAGGCACAGCGTGTCGGCCGGGGCACGCAATAGTTCCAGGTCGGCGGCCGTCAACAGGCCGAGCGGGCTGTAAAAGAAGATTCCTTCGGTGCGGCCTTGCGCGACGATCAACCGCCGGTTGCTCGAAAGTTGCGAATGGGTCGAACGGTCGGCGACCTTGATCTCGGTGGCGAGCGCGTCGTAGTGCCGCAGCGATCGCAACGCCTCGGCGTCTCGCCCGGCGCCAGGCAGCCAGCGCTCGCGAAACTTCAAGTTGGCCTGGGCCGTGATTGGCTGGCTGAGGAATTGGCCCTTCTCGATCGCGAATTGAGCGGTGCCCGAGACTTTCACCTCGACCTCGACGCTCTCGATCCGCGAACCGGGGGGCGGTTCCTTGAGAGCGAAGGGACCGGCGTCGGCGGCCGGGGCGAGCGATCGAACAGCAGCGCTCAAACAGGCGGCGAGCGCAATTACTTTGAGAAGCGGGTGCCAGTTCATTGCGCGGGATTGTGTCGATTCCGCCCACCCGCGGCAAGCGGTCTTTTGCGGCCGCGATCAGGAACTCTAGGGCGGCGAATCAGTCGTTGACGACTGTCGCGCCATCGGCCAGCGCGCGGGCGGCAGCCACCAGGCCGCGGACGTCGAGATTGAGGTCGGCCAGCAGCTCGTCGCGTTCGCCATGCTCGACGAAGTGGTCGGGAATGCCCAGGCAGCGGACGTTGCCGCCGTCCACGCCCGCGGCGCTCACGGCTTCCAGCACGGCTGAGCCGAAACCGCCGCACAGCGAGCTTTCCTCGACCGTGAGCACAAAACCCGTCTGCTCGACGGCCCGCACGATGGTCTCGGCGTCGAGCGGCTTGGCGAACCGGGCGTTAATCACACCGACGTCGAGCCCCTCTTTCCGCAATTGGCGGGCCGCGTCGACGCAGCGACCCAACAGAGCCCCGAAGGCTACGAACGTTCCGTCCGTTCCCCACTCAATGATCTCGGAACGTCCCAGCTCGATCGGCGCCACGGCTCGCTCGACGGTTTCGGCGTTGCATTTCGGATAGCGGATCGACGCGGGCGAATCAAAGCCGAGCGCGAAATCGAGCATCGGGCCCAGTTCCTGCCCGTCGCCCGGCGCCATCATCACCATGTTGGGGAACGCTCGGAGATAGGTGTTGTCGAACACGCCGTGATGCGTCGGCCCGTCGGGCCCGCACAGACCGGCCCGGTCGAGGCAGAAGGTGACGGGCAGGTTCTGTAGCGAGACCTCCTGGAAGATCTGGTCGTAGCTCCGCTGCAGGAACGTGCTGTAGATGTCGACAATCGGCCGCAGCCCAGTCTTCGCCATTCCGGCGGCAAACGCGACGGCGTGTCCTTCGCAGATCCCCGTGTCGAAAAAGCGATCGGGAAACTCGTCGCGGATTTTTTGCAGCTTGTTTCCTTCGCACATGGCGGCGGTAAGCACGGTCACGCGCGAATCGCGACGCATGGCCTCGAGAATGGCGGCGCTCGCGACGTCGGTGTAAGCCGGCTTGCTGCTCTTCTTGAGGGAGACAATCGCGCCGCTCTCGTCGCGTTGAAAAACAGGAGGCGTGTGAAACTGCACCGGATCGAGGGAAGCCGGTTCGAATCCGTGCCCTTTTTCGGTGAAGACGTGCAAGAGCACGGGGCCCTTGAGGTTCTTTACCAGCTCGAGGTAGCGGCGCAGGCTCCCCAGGTCGTGGCCATCGACCGGGCCGATATACCGGAAGCCCATCTCTTCGAACAGCATTCCGCCGTGAAGGAACGTTTTGACCGCGTCCTTGAAGTTCCCCAGCACCGACTCGGCCGTTTCGCCGACGACGGGCAGCTTGTTCAAGAGCCAGGAGATGTCGCGTTTGAGCCCGTCATAGAACGGAGCGACCCGCGCCTTGTCGAGATATTGCGCCAAGCCCCCCACGCGGGGACAGATCCCCATCTTGTTGTCGTTGAGGATGACAACCATGTCCTTCTTGAGGCCGGCCGCATTGTTCATCGCCTCGAAAACGATGCCCGAGGGCAGCGCGCCGTCCCCCAGCACGGCGACGGCCCGTCGATCCTCCCCCGAGAGGTCGTCGCCAGCCTTGAGGCCCAGCACCGTGGAGACGCTGGCCCCGGCGTGACCCGTCATGAACAGGTCGTAAGCGCTCTCTTCCGGGTTGGGATAGCCCATCAATCCGCCCTTGGTGCGGATTGTTCCAAAGTCGCGGAAGCGGCCGGTGAGCAGCTTGTGCGGATAGATCTGGTGCCCCGTGTCCCAGATCAGACGGTCCTTGGAGAAGTCAAAGACCAGGTGCAGGGCGACGGCCAGCTCGACCACGCCGAGGTTGCTGGCAAAGTGGGCCGACCGGGTCGAGACCACGTTGCACAAGGCTTCGCGAATTTCGCCCGTCAGTCGAGCAAGCTGTTCGTCGTTGAGTGAACGTAGATTCTTTGGGGAATCAATTCCGGGGAGAATCTCGAATTTCATCAATGGTCTCTCTCTAGAACGAAGTGCGCCAGCGCTTCCAATCGCTGACTCGCCTCGCCGAACCCGGAAAGCGCACGGCACGCCTCGGCGATGAGTGTACGGGCCCTCTTGCGGCTCTCCTGGATCCCGAGCAGAAACGGATACGTTAACTTTCCGAGCTGGGCGTCCTTGCGCACGCCTTTTCCCATCTTCTCTTGTTCGCCGACGATGTCCAAGAGATCGTCGGTGATTTGGAACGCCAAGCCAATGTTTTCGCCGTATTGGGAAAGGCAGGCAAGTGCTTCGGGCGATGCCCCGGCGATCCGCCCCCCCATTGTCAGGGACGATCGCAACAGGCGTCCAGTCTTTCGAAGGTGGATCGATTGCAGTTGCTCGATTCCGGCGACCCCGTTGCCTTCCGCTTCGAAGTCGGCCGTCTGGCCGGCCACCATCCCTGCCGCTCCGGCGGCCGACGCCAGGTCGGCACAGCAAGCTGCGGCGATGGCGGGGGGCCGCACGTCGCGAGCGAGGACTTCAAAGGCCAGCGTCAGCAACGCGTCGCCGGCGAGGATCGCCAGGGCCTCGCCAAACTGAATGTGACACGTCGGCCGGCCGCGACGGAGTGAGTCGTCGTCCATCGCGGGGAGATCGTCATGGATCAGTGAATAGGTGTGGATCATCTCGACCGCGCAGGCCGCGGGGAGGGCCGCAAGCGGGTCGCCGCCGGCCGCTTCGCAGGCCAGCAGGGTCAACAGGGGCCGCAGCCGTTTCCCGCCCGCCAAGAGGCTGTACGCCATCGCTTCACGCAGGCGGTTGGGGCAGTCAGAGCCGAGCCGTTCGATGTAATCCGAGAGTTGCCGATTGAT
>DASPSM010000665.1:0-2006 GCA_035623955.1 Planctomycetaceae bacterium | reverse complement strand
CAAAAAAAGGTCACCGGTGCGCAGTCGTTCCTGGTGAAATACGACCTCAAGCCCGAGGCCGCAGCGGCGGCCCAGCCCGGCGCGAAAAGCGGCGAGCAGGCCGCGGCGAAGGCCGACTTCCTCGTGCCGCTGCCGCAGGCCAAAGGGTTGAAGAACGCCGACAACAGCGACCGCGTGCCGCTGGCGCGCGTCGACGGTGAAGTCTCGATCACAAAAGACGCGTCGCTCTCGGCGGCCGCCTCGGCCAGCGGCGGAGACGTCGAACCGATCGACGTCCGCGAGCTCGTGCATCTGGATCACAACGGCTACCTGGCGTTTCGCTACGAAAGGCAGCCGGTCCAGGTTCGACTTTCGGTCGTGAAATATGGAGTGCAGCCGGTCGTCGAAACGGTCGTGTCACGGGCGCTGTTCGAGGTGGTCGTGGGGCGCGACGCGACGGCCCTTTACCGCTGCCGCTACCTGCTGAAGAGCAGCCAGCGACAGCGGCTCGCGCTCGAATTGCCCGCCGACGCTCAACCTCTAGGCGTGTTTCTCGACGGCCGGTCGATTCCGCTGGAATCGGATCCGGCCGCGCGCCATTCCGAAGAATGGAAGTCGTATTTCGTCAACGTGGTGCGCAAGACCGAGTCCGACGTGCCGATGCAGCTGGCGCTTCAGTTCCGCCGACCGATCACCCCGACTCCCTTCGAGGCGCTAACCGGGGGAAACTTGCTGCTCTACTTCCCGCGACTGGGGGGCTCGGCGAGCGATCACGTCGCCGTGCAGCAGATGCGAACGGCCGTGTGGATCCCGAAGGACTTCTCGATCGTGCAAACGCCTTCGGGGTTCCTTCCGGAGTCGTACACCCAGCAGGAGTTTGGCCGGATCGATCTGACGTCCGTCGGGCCGACGGCCCACGAACTCGACCAATGGATCGGCGGCAGCCCGGGGGCACTGTTCGAATTCCCGCTCGAAGGCGAGGGGCACGTTTACAGCCGCGTGGGTCCGGCTGATTCGATCCTGCTCACGTGGGCGCGAATGCCCATTGCGACGGTCGTCGTCAGCCTGGCCATTGCGATCGCGGCCTGGCTCTTGAGGAAGAGCCGCTGGGAGACTCTGGCGACGCTCGTGCTGTTCGGGATTCTGGCCGCGGCGCTCGGCGCCCTCGTCGACCGGCAGTTGGTCTGGCACGCAATCTTGGCGGCTCGCTTCGGACTGATGGCGCTAGCGGCCATTTGGGTGATCGAGGCCTTCCGACGCGCCTCGATGGGTCGGCCCGCTCCTCCGCCTCCCGTGCCTCAGGCCAGCGCACCCTCTGGCGCCGCAGCTCCCGCGGCGGGAGGCGGCAATGCGTAACAAAACCTCGGCAAGAGCGCGGGCTGAGGCCGTCCGTGAGCCGGCGAGCTGCAAAGACATGCCCACGCCAGGCCGTGGGCATGGCACCCAATTCTTGACTGCCTTGCTCGCTGGGCTGTCCGCAATCGCGCTGGCCGCATCAGCTGCGCCTGCTTTGGCCCAGTCACGGGACCCAGTGGTACCGAAGCGGCCGACGGAAATCTACGTCCCCACTTCGGACTTGGACGCGGTGCTCGGAATGGGAAAGCGCGGCGTCTTGTTGCCTCGCGCGCAGTTCGAGGAATTGCTCAACAAGGCCGAGCAAAACGCCCGCGAAACTCCCGATATTCCCGACGGCATCGCCGTCGTCAGTGCCGACTACCAGGGGCGGATTGTCGGCTCCCAATTGCTGCTGGGGGCCACGATCAAACTCAACCAGGTCGTCGATGGTTGGCGGTTCTTGCGGCTGCCGCTCGCGGGAGTCTCGATCGAGTCGGCCGCGCTCGACGGGCATCCGGCGTTGCTCGGCTCCGATGCAGCCGATCGAACGCTGCGCCTGTTCAGCGAGCACCGCGGAGCGCACACGCTCTTGCTCGAGCTGGCGGTGCCGCTCGTCGCGGCCGGCGGCGATCGCGAAGCCGTCTTCAGCCTGGGCTCGCTGCCGGTCGGCACGCTCAGGCTGGAGCTGGCGG
>DASPSM010000649.1:0-3192 GCA_035623955.1 Planctomycetaceae bacterium | reverse complement strand
ATCAGGAACCAATCGCGCTCGTTGCCGGTGACCGCCACGCAGAACTCGCGCCGCGGGCGGGCCTTGACAGACCCGCGCCTCAATCCGTCGCAATTCGGGCAGGCACAATTCCATTGCGGAAAGCCGCCGCCGGCCGCCGTGCCCAGAAGACGGACTCGCACGGGCGAACGGCTATTCGGCGGAGGCTGCCGACGGGCTTACGATCGTCGCGGGCGCTTCCTCACGGACCATCCGCACGGCATCGATCCCCGAATAGGCCGTGCATTCGCCGTTAACCGGCAACTCTTCGGCAGTCGGCTTGACCCATTTCTCGTCCATCGAATTACCCCTCAAAACGCAACTTACGGCACAAAGCAGCGAACGCCCGATCACACGTCGGCACCACTCAGGATGTGATCCCGGCGTCCCGTTGTCAAGAATTCGCGGCTGCCGGGGCCGCTGGCCGGCGTTTTCGCCCGCAGAATCCGGATCGATCGCAGACGCGTCTGTCCTAACAGAACGGCCCGCTCAACCCCTTCAATCTTCATCAATTTTTGATTTTGTGCCCGCTCTTGCCGGAAATACCATAAACGACATTCGGGAGATTCTCTTTTCCGGGCGGCAAGGCGACCCCACAAGCGGGCGCCCGAGCGACCGGCGTCGGCTTCGTTTCGTTGGCCGACCGCTGCGGTCGAGGCGACCGGTCACGGATGCCATGGCGGAATCACTGTCCCAACGACTCAGCCCGAGTTTGACCGTTCGCGAGCTGCCCGCCGCGGACGAGCACGTTTCGCTCGACACGCCCGCGCAGGAGATCGCCCGACTCTTTGAAGACAGGGCCGAGCTTGTCGGCGTGATCGTCGTCGATCGGGGCATGACGGGGGGCGCCGGGAAAGCGGCCGGCACCGGCGCGTCGGCCGATCGAGTCGTGGGCGTTATCTCCCGGGCCGCGTTCCTCGAACGGCTGAGCCACCCCTACGCCCTGGAACTGTACATCAGGCGGCCCATCGCGCACATGCGGGATGTCATCGACGTGGAGCCGCAAATCTTTCGCGCCGAGTGCGGGGTCCACGAGGCGGCGGGCATCGCCCTGCAGAGACCAGCCACGCGAGTTTTCGATCCGGTCCTGGTTGCCGGCCCGAACGGCGGCGTGCGGCTGCTCGACGTCCAAACGCTGCTCCTGGCGCAGTCGCGGCTGCTGGAGCTGGCCAATGCCACCATCCGCGAGGCCAAGGAAGCGGCCGAATCGGCCAGCGTCGCCAAGAGCCAGTTCCTCGCCAACATGAGTCACGAAATTCGCACGCCGCTGACGGCCATTCTTGGCTTCGCGGAGAACCTGCTCGACCAATCGGCGTCCGAGCTCGAACGGCGCGACGCCGTCAAAACCATCCTGCGAAACGGCGAACATCTGCTCGGCATTCTCAACGACATTCTGGATCTCTCCAAGATCGAGGCGGGCAAACTCTCCGTCGAGCGCATCGAAGTCGCGCCGACGCGTCTGGCAGCCGACGTCATCGCCATCATGCGCGTGCGGGCCGAGGCCAAAGGGCTGTCGCTGGCCCTGCGCTATGCGAGTCCGATCCCTGAAAAAATCCTCACCGATCCTACGCGCTTGCGGCAAATCCTGATCAACCTTTTGGGGAACGCCATCAAGTTCACCGAGCGCGGCGGCGTCGAGCTCTGCGTGCGGCTGGAGCCCAACGGCGGCGAGCCGCAAATGCGTTTTGACGTGATCGATTCGGGAATCGGCATGACCGACGCTCAAGTCCAGCGGTTGTTCGAGCCCTTTTCGCAGGCGGATGGCTCGACGACGCGGCGTTTCGGCGGCACGGGACTTGGCCTGGCGATCAGCCGTCAGTTGGCCCGGTTTCTCTCGGGCGACGTCACGGTCGAAAGCGAGCCGGGCCGCGGCAGCACATTCAGTGTGACGGTCGCGACCGGCCCGCTCGAAGGGATTCCCCTCATCGAAAATCCGAGCGAAGCGCAACAATCGACTGGGCAGTACGAGCCGGTTGACCTCAGCGCCGTCCGCTTGCGCGCCCGCATCCTGCTGGTCGAGGACAGCCCCGACAGCCAGCTGCTCATTTCGTCGTTCCTGCGAAAGCTCGGCGCCGACGTCGACACGGCCAACAACGGCACAAGCGGAGTCGAAAAAGCGCTGGCTGCCCAGCGTTCGCAGTCGCCCTTCGATCTGGTGCTGATGGACATTCAAATGTCGGGCCTCGACGGCTACGCGGCCACGCGGCGGCTCCGCCAGGAAGGATTTCGCCAGCCGGTGATCGCGCTCACCGCCAACGCAATGAGCGGCGACCGCGAAGAATGCCTGGCCGCCGGCTGCGACGACTACGCCGTCAAGCCGATCAACCGCGCGGAACTCGTGGGGCAGATCCAGGCGCTACTCGCGCGAACAAAACCGGCCGCGCCGCGAGGCGAGGTTGGCGCCCCGAAACGGCCCGAACCTCCAACCTCGCCAGCCGAGGAGTTCAACGACGAGCCCCCGCTCCTCGATCATCGGGCCGCGCTCGCCCGTGCCGGCGACGATCCCGAGCTGGCCCGCGAGGTGGCGGAACTGGCGATCCCGCTGCTTTCCGAGTGGCTCACTGAAATCGATCAGGCGCTGGAATACGACGACTGGCCCACCGTGAGGCGCGTCGCGCATACGCTCAAGGCGACGGCCGACAACGTGGGAGCCAATACCGCCCGCCTGGCCGCCCTCCGGCTGGAAGAACTCGCGATCGAGCGGAAACCCCTCGAAGCTCGCGAAGCCTTCGCCGAGGTCGACCTCTCCGTCCGGCAGCTCCTGCCGGCGCTTTCGCAGTTCGTGAGCGAAATCGCTGGCCGACATTGAGGCGCTCGTCGCCGAGGTCATTTGGCGCGCGACTGCTCGGACGCGCGCGGGTGCCATCCTCACGGCTTTGCGTGAGACCGTCCGGGAATTCCGGTGCATTTTTCTTGGCCCCGTAGGGGCCGCAGAGAGTAGCTCAGGGCTTCAAGAACATTTCCCATTTACGCCGTAAGTCGTTGATGCAATTTGATTCGAATTGCATTGATCAGGAGCTTGGCCCAGAGCCTTCGCTTGACTCGGTGCTGACGACGGACCCATGCCGGCAATGGAGCCAATCCGCCTCCGAAGATCGTGGCGTGACTGAAAAAGCGTTCGATCGCTTTGCGTCTTTCGAGCATCGCCTGGCCGAATTTGCGTTGGAGCATCTC
>DASPSM010000610.1:0-3599 GCA_035623955.1 Planctomycetaceae bacterium | reverse complement strand
CGAACCCCGTGACCAGCACGTTCGTCGGGTAAAAGCGCTTGAGCTCGGCGGTCGGGTCCGGCCAGCCGAGCGAGGAGAACGGCCAGAGCGCCGAGGAGAACCAGGTGTCGAGCACGTCGTTGTCCTGGTACAGCAGCACCTCGCGCGCGTGCAGCTCCTGCGCCTGGCGCCGCGCGTCCTCCTCGCTGCGCGCGACGAAACAGTTGCCGTCGGTGTCGTACCATGCGGGGATGCGATGCCCCCACCACAGTTGCCGGCTGATGCACCAATCGCGCTTCTCGCCGAGCCAGTCGAGATACGTTTTCGCATATCGCGCGGGGAAGACCCGCACGCGGCGATCGTTCACCGCGTCGATCGCCGCCTGAGCCAGGTTCTCCATGCGTACGAACCACTGGTCCGATAAATACGGCTCGACCGGCGTTTTTGAGCGGTCGCTGTGCGCCAGCGGAATCACCCGCTCCTCGACACTCACGAAGTGCCCCAGCTCCTTCATCTTTTCGACGACCAGGTCGCGGACCTTGTAGCGATCCAGCCCCGCGTACTCGCCGGCATTCGCGTTGAGCGTGCCGTCGGCGTTGAGGATGTTGATCATCGGCAGCTTGTTGCGTTGGCCGGCGGCGTAGTCGTTCGGATCGTGGGCCGGCGTCACTTTCACCGCCCCGGTCCCCAGTTCCATGTTGGCCAGCTGTCCGTCCGCGATGATTGGAATCTCCCTCCCGTTGAGCGGGATGCGCACCTTCTTGCCGATCAGAGGTTGATAGCGCGCGTCGGACGGATGCACGCAAACCGCCGTATCACCCAGCATCGTCTCGGGGCGCGTCGTTGCGAAGGCGATCGTCTCTTTCGAGCCGACGACCGGATACGTGAACGTCCAGAAATGCCCCGGCACGTCCTCGTGAAACAGCTCGTCATCGGCGACGGCCGTCTGCAGATAGGTGTCCCAGTTAACGAGCCGTTTGCCCCGATAGATTAAGTTGTCGGCAAACAGTCGCAGGAACGTCCGCCGGACGGCGAACGAGCAGATGTCGTCGAGCGTGAATCGCGTCCGCCGCCAGTCGCAGCTGGCCCCCTCCTGCTTGAGCTGACTGAGGATCCGCTCTTCGTAGGCGTCCTTCCATTTCCAGATGCGGTTGACGAGCGCCTCGCGGCCCACGTCGTGCCGGGTCAGCCCTTCTTCCTCGAGCATGCGGCGTTCGACGACCGCCTGCGTGGCGATGCCCGCGTGATCGGTGCCCGGCATCCACAGGGCCTCGTAACCTTGCATCCGGCGATAGCGCGTGAGCAGGTCCTGGATCGTGTGATTGAGCGCATGCCCCATGTGGAGCGCTCCCGTCACGTTCGGGAGCGGGATCATGATCGTGAAGGGCTTTTTGTCCGGATTGGGGTCGGCGTTGAAATAGCCCGCCTCTTCCCAGAACCGGTACCAGCGGGCCTGAGCCTCCTTCGGGTCGTATTGCTTGGGCAGCTCGCGGGTCATCGTTCCTTGGTCTCTCACACTGAGGTCGCCGCGCGCGATTCGGCGACAGTCGGCGGATACCCCTCACCCCCATCCCCTCTCCGGTCTCGCCGGCGTCCGCCGCTTCGGCGAAAACTGCCGGCGCGGACGCAAAGCGGGGAGAGGGGAGAGTCCCCGCGCTGGTTCCGCTTGCACAACACCTCGACCGCAGATCTTCTCCCCTCTCCCCTCGCGGGAGAGGGGTCGGGGGTGAGGGGGCCCGCCATTCACTGTCCTAGGATCGCGCGCCGTCCTTCAAACCGCATCAGGCGCCCGCCTGGTGAGACACTGCTGTGCTCACCCGGCGTGCCCGCTCGGCCAGGCCTCCGGAATCTTTGAAGAGCTTATATTCCACGCTGTCGACCAACGCCAGCCAACTGGCTTCGATCACGTTTTCGCTCACGCCGACGGTCGTCCAGACGCCCTGGTGATCGCGGCTCTCGATGACGACGCGGACGCGAGCCGCCGTCCCCTCGGTCGAGTTGATGACGCGGACCTTGTAGTCGTCGAGATGCATCTCGGCCAGGCGTGGGTAAGCGGCGGCCAGCGCCTTTCGCAAGGCCGTGTCCAGCGCGTTCACCGGACCGTCCCCTTCGGCCACGACGTGCTCGCTCACGCCGCCGACGGTCAGCTTGATTGTGGCCTCGGTCACGGGCTGGCCCCCTTCGTCGGTCGCGACGTTCACCCGGTAGTGATCGCGGACGAACTTCGGCTGGTACGTGCCGGCGACTTTCATCACCAGCAGGTCGAACGACGCCTCGGCCGCCTCGAACTGATAGCCTTCGCTCTCCATCGCCTGCACGCGTTCGAGGATTTTCTTCATCAGCTCGGGATCGTCGTCGCGGCTGTAGCGGCCGATCTTGGCCACCTTGGCGGCGATGTTGGAACGCCCCGACAGTTCGCTGATCAGAATCCGCCGCTCGTTGCCGACCGTTTCGGGATCGATGTGCTCGTAGCTCTGCGAGACTCGATTGACCGCGTGGACGTGCATCCCCCCTTTGTGGGCAAACGCGCTCATGCCGACAAACGCCTGGTTGGCGCGGAAATTCATGTTGGCGATCTCGTAGACGTAGCGCGACAGCTCGGTCAGCCGCGACAAGCCGCCCGGGACGAGAACCACGTGCCCTTCCTTGAGGGCCAGGTTGGCGATCACGCTGATCAGGTCGACGTTGCCGCAACGCTCGCCCACGCCGTTGATCGTCCCCTGCACCTGGATCGCGCCGTGCCGCACCGCCGCAAGCGAGTTGGCGGTCGCCACGTCGCAGTCGTTGTGGCAATGGATGCCGACCGGCACTTTCAGCGCTCCGCGAGCCGCCTCGACGCCGATGGCGATCCGCTCGGGCAGGCTGCCGCCGTTGGTGTCGCACAGGACGACGATCTCGGCCCCGCCTTCCTGGGCGGCCTGAATCGTCTTGAGGGCAAGCTCGGGATTGAGCCGATGGCCGTCGAAAAAATGCTCGGCATCGTAAATCACCCGCCGCCCCTCGGCCCGCAAAAAGGCGACCGAGTCGCGGATCATCGCCAGATTTTCTTCCTCGCTCACACCGAGCACTTCGCGGACATGCAGATCCCAGCTCTTGCCGACAAGCGTGACGACTTTCGTGCGGGCGTCACGCAGGGCCAGCATGCCGGCATCTTTTTCCGCGGCCGTCGACTTCCGCCGCGTCATTCCGAAGGCCACAACCTCGGCGTGCGCGAGCGGCAGGTCGGCCACGCGCTGAAAGTACTCGGCGTCCTTCTGATTCGAGAGCGGGTAACCCCCTTCGATGAAATCGAAACCGAGCTCGTCGAGCTTGACGGTGATCAGCAACTTATCCTGCAGCGAAAAGTAGACCCCCTCCCCCTGGCTGCCATCGCGAAGCGTGGTGTCGTAGATCTGTATGCGACTCATTCTGTCATTGCTCCCGGCGAGCGGCCGGTGTCAGCCGGCCGGTGCTTTACTTCCAAAAGCAAAAAGCCCTCAGGCGGGCGACCTGAGGGCTGAGGTTTTTCGTGGTGAAAGCTCTGCTAATGCCTCATGTCGCGCCGCCCCGAGGCGGCTCGATAATGGCGATGCCGACGCCGGCGACTCCGACCGGTGCTCTCAAGACAGAGATCGTCCGAT
>DASPSM010000603.1:0-6183 GCA_035623955.1 Planctomycetaceae bacterium | reverse complement strand
GTCGGTGCAACCGTCGCCGCGGACGAAACAGCCGATGAAATAAAAACAGTCGGTCGCGGATGGAGGGTGCGCACGTCCAAGGGGACGTTCGAGTCGTCTTCGCTGATCGTCACGTCCGGCGCCTGGGCGCCGGGAATACTGAGTCATCTGGGTCTTTCCGGGCTTCCGCTCGAAATTGTGCGCAAACCGCAGTTTTGGTTTGCGGTGCGGACTGCGAAGCTCGCGGAGGACCGAGGGGCGCCGTGCTTCTACTTCGAGATGCCGAACGGGCTGTTCTACGGGTTTCCGAGCCGCGACGGTCAGACGATCAAGGCAGCCGAACATTCGGGTGGCAAATCGGTCGAACACAATCATCCGGTGCGCCTGAACCGCGAGGTCGAGTCAGCCGATTGGGAGAATCTCGCCGGCTTCCTCGGCCAGTGCCTGCCCGAAGTCGACCCGCAGCCGGTGCGCGCCAGCGTCTGCATGTACACGCTCACTCCCGATCGGCACTTCATCGTCGATCGGCATCCCGAGCATGAACACGTCTCGCTTGGAGCCGGTTTCTCCGGGCACGGGTTCAAATTCACGCCGGTGATCGGCGAAGCGCTGGTCGATCTGGCGATCGAAGGGCACACCAAATATCCGATCGAGTTCCTCTCCGTGGGTCGCGATGCGATCGCCAATGCCGCGCGCAAAGTGACAGGCAAGGAAAAAGATGTTTGAAACGCCCGATATCCCCTCCGACCCTTCACAGGAAATCGTCGTTCCCGCGGACGGTCTCGAGGCGTTGATGGTGCAGATGTTCACGCGCAAGGGGATGTATGAGGCCGAAGCGCGGATCGGGGCCGCCCGGCTGATTGAGGCCGATCTGCGCGGCATCCACTCGCACGGCAGCCGCTCGCTGTGGCGTTACCTCGAAGGGATGGACACCGGCGGCATCGACCCGCGAGCGCACGTGATCACCGAGCGCGAAACGCCGGCGATCGCTGTGCTCAATGGAGGCAAAGGTCTGGGCCATGTCGCCGCGACGAAGGCGATGCGGCTGGCGATCGAAAAGGCTCGCGCCGTCGGCACGGGGACCGTTGCCGTTCGCCAGGGCCAGCACTTCGGCGCAGCGTCGGTTTACGTGCTGATGGCGGTCGAGGCCGGCTTGATCGGCTACGCGACGACGAGCACGGGGATGGCGACTGTGGCCGCCTACGGCAGCCTCGCACCTGCGACCGCTAACAATGCGCTGGCGTGGGGCGTGCCGACCCGCTCCGGAGCGCCGTTTGTGCTCGATATGGCCTGCGCGGTCTCGGCATGGGGCAAGGTGGAAAGTTTTCGGATGTACGGCCGCAGGCTTCCTCCGAATTGGGCACTCGATGCGCAGGGCAATCCGACCGACGATCCGGCGGCCGCCAAAACGCTGCGCCCCTTTGCCGGAGCGCGCGGATACGGAATGGCGTTTCTCTCGTCGGTGTTGGCGGGGTGCCTGGTCGGCGGCCGCATGCCCCTGCACAAGACAAAAAACGTCGCCGCCGACGGCTCCGAGCATTTCTTCTACGCGATCGATATCGCGCAGTTCGTCGATCTCGACGCGTTCTACCAGGAGATCGAGTCGACCATGAGCGACATCCGCGTACTCTCCCCAGCCGATGGTTTTGACGTCGTACGGCTGCCGGGCGAGCTTGAGTGGGAACGCTCGCAGCGGTGGCGTCGCGAGGGGATTCCGCTGCATCGCGACCACCTCAAGAAGCTCGAGGAGCTCGCCAGCGGGATGAAGTTGCCCGTCCCTTGGAAGACGTAAGTGCAATCACCAGTCGAGCCAGGCCCGCAGCAGCGACGCATGATCGTCGGTCCACAGCACGACGTGCGTTGTCGGCGGGATCGTTGCTTGTTTGATCCGGGGGTGTCGCAGCCGATCGGAGCCGCGCGCAAGGAGTTCCCAGACGCTCCCCAGGCCGCCGTAGTTGTTTGGCTCGGATTGAATCGTCGCCGTGGATAGTCGGTGGGCCTGCGCGGCTGCTTGCACGACCGGCCGCAGGTTGAAGTGCAGGTTCGAGATATGAACCGCAAAGACGCCGTTTGGAGCCAGGTGTCGCAGGTAGACGTCGAATGCTTCGCGTGTCAAAAGGTGTATGGGAATGGCATCGCTGGTGAACGCGTCGAGCACGAGCACATCGAAGTTCTGCGGCTCGCGCTCGCGTTCCAGCGACAGCCGCGCATCCCCCAGGACGACTTCCGGCCGGCCCTGGCAGCGCTCCAGGTAGTGGAACTGCGTGCGTGCGATACGTTCCACATGCTCGTTGATTTCGTAGAAGCGGAACGTGTCGCCAGGGCGGGCATATGCCGCCAGCGTGCCGATGCCCAGACCGACGATTCCCACGCGTCGAGGCTTGTCAAACGGTCCCAGCGCCAGCAGTCGTCCGATCCCCGAGTCGTCTCCGAAGTACGACGTGGGGATCGACTGCAGCTCCGGATCGGTGTATTCGAAGCCGTGTGTGGTCTGCCCGTTTAAAAGAAGCTGGGCCGGGCGGATCTGGTCCTTGTAATTGATCTCGAAAGCTCTGACCCGCAGGATTCCGTAGAACGTCCGTTCGCGACTCAAAAGGTCGCTTTTCGCGAGGGAGGTGGAAGCAGCCCCTTCCCCAACGAGCCGATAGCCGCCATCGTCCTGCACCCGGTCCAACAGCAAGGCCGCAAAGGTGCCCGCCCCGACCAGGAAACAGAGCCAGGCCCAATTCGGCTTCCCATGCGCAAAGCGGCTTTTGGGGTCGGTGAAGAGCACCAGCAGCATCAACACCACGCAGGCAAACAGCCCCAAATGCAATTCGAAGTAGCCGGGAAAGATCAACGGCGCGAGAATCGCGACGAAGATTCCGCCCGCCGCCCCGCCGGCAGAAATCACTAGATAATAGCCCGTCAAGTACCGCGGGTGCGGGCGGCGCGCAAAGAGTTCTCCGTGGCAGACCATCGCGCACAAAAAGAACGCGCCAAAGAATCCGGCAACCTGGATCCAAAGCAGCGTTTCGTTGCCGGGGGCAAGCAGCCAATACGCCCAGCCCAGCGCAGCCGCAGTCGCCGGCATGAAATACGAACGGGAATACCAGCGATCGCTTTCGAAGCACAAGATGAATGAGAGCAGGTACAAAGTCAGCGGCAGCACCCAAAGGAAGGGAACGCTGGCCACATCCATGCAAACCTGGTTCGTCGTCGCCAACAGCAGCACCGACGGAACCATCGCCAATATGAACCAGAGGACGCGCGTTCCCCACGCAGGCGAGCTAACGTCCTGTCGCACGGTTTTTGGAAGCTCGTTCGCAACGACTGGACGGCGAGCAGCCATGCCCACCGCGGCCGCCGCGCAGAGAGCGGCGAATAGCGCGAAGCTCCAAGACCAGATTCGCGCCAAAAGGGGCGTCGCCAGCAGCCATTCGAACACGACCGGAAAGCTGACCAGAGCCAACAGGGAACCCGTGTTCGACAGCGCGTAGAGCCGATAGGGCGTTCGGCCCGGGTGCGTCCGGTGCTGCCAGTCCTGCAACAGCGGCCCCGTCGCCGAGAGCGCGAAAAAGGGCAATCCAACGGTCAGGCCCAACAGCACAACGATCGCGCCAATTGGCTCCTCCGTGCCCGTCGGCTTGCGAGCTTCGCTCGGAATGATCGGCAACATCAGGCATGCGCCGGCCAGGAGCGCCACGTGCAGCGCCGCCTGCATCCGCGCGCTCAGCCAGCGACTTGTGAGATGCGCGTAGAGATAGCCGCCAAACAGCAGCACCTGGAAGACCAGCATGCAGGTCGTCCAGACACCGGGCGTCCCGCCAAACCAGGGCAAGATGTACTTGCCGATGAGCGGCTGGACCTGAAACAGCAGAAAGGCGCTTAAGAAGACCGTGGCCGAGTAGGCCAGCAATAATGCTCGCGAGCCGCCATCGAAGGCAAGATCGGTCGGAGGTCTCGGGGGGGCTGGCCGTACAGCCTGAACCGGCGGACGTTTGGGTTTCGGCATTGTCGGTCGTGGGGGCGCGAGGAGTCGATTACGCGGCCAAAAAAGGCCGCCCCACGGAGCATAGCAACAACCCGGCGACGGGGCGACTTTTTGCGGCCAGGATCAGACTGATGACGCCCGGTTCGCGCGGCGATCGGGATCGCTGATTCCGATCGGCCTATTGAGCCGCCATTCGCTCGTCGTAAATTCGCTCGACGTCGGCCAGCGTCACGGTGATTTCACGCGTGAAGCCGGTGTGCGAGCGCTCGTAATTGATCTTTGCCGCCCGCTCTGGATGCCGGTGCACTTGCTCGGCCAGCCAATGCTTGTCCTCGGGTGTGAGATTGCCGACTTCCGGATCCCACAGCGTGCGCGTTTCCATCACGAGCGATTCGAGCCGTGGATCGAACTTGTTGTAGCTGGCCATGGCACTGAACGATTCGAAAAAGGGTCAAGCGATGTTTCTAGTTCAGCGTACACGATTCTGTGTGACCGATAGAATGCTCCCCCTCACCCCCTCTCCCGCAAAGGGGAGAGGGGGGAAAGATTGCAGGCGAGCGTTCTTCCTTTTCTCCCCTCTCCCCTCGCGGGAGAGGGGTCGGGGGTGAGGGGCATCCAACCCCCCGGCCCAGATTCGCGCACGATCATCTCGCTCATTCGATGATGATATCCCGGACCGTGCGACCGCTGGGAATCATCGGCAGCACATGTTCCTGGTACGGGCAGATCACGTCAAGCAAGTAAGGACCATCGTGGTTGAGCATCTCGGCCAGCGCCGCGGGATACTTGGCCTTGCTGCGGACGTGGGCGGCTTTGACGCCGAAGCCCTCCGCGATTCTGACGAAGTTGGGATAGGTCTCGTCGGCGTGCGTGCCGTCCCCCTGACCGATCGCCTCGGGGGCGTCGATCGGGCCGAGGTAGGTGTGGGCCCGGCTGCCTCCGTGGAAGCGATCCTCCCACTGCACGACCATGCCCAGGTGCTGGTTGTTGAGCAGCAGGATCTTCACCGGCAGCTTTTCGCAATACAGCGTTGCCAATTCCTGGACGTTCATCAGCATCGAACCGTCGCCGTCGATATCGATCACCAGCTTGTCCGGCAGGGTGGTTTGCACGCCCATAGCCGCCGGGAGCCCAAAGCCCATCGTTCCCAGGCCCGAGCTGCTGAGCCAGTGCCGCGGGCGCGAGAATCTGTAGAACTGGGCCGCCCACATCTGGTGCTGGCCCACGCCCACCGTCACGTAGACATCGCGTTCGCGCGTCTGCCGCCACAGCTCGTCGATCGCGTATTGCTGCAGAATTTCGTCGCCCGACTCCTTGTAGCGGAGCGGATAGCGCGACTTCCACTCGGCGATTTGTGCCTGCCACTCGCGAAGGTCGGGCAGGTCGTCGTCGGTGAGAGCCTGGTTGAGATCGGTGAGCACCCGCTTCACGTCCGCGATGATCGGGATGTGAGCTTCTTTATTCTTGTGCAGCTCCGAAGGATCGACGTCGACGTGCACGATCTTTCCGTGCCGGGCAAACTCCTCGAGCTTGCCCGTCACTCGATCATCGAATCGCACGCCAAAGGCGAGCAGCAGGTCGGCCTCGTTGATCGCGTAGTTGGCGTAAACCGTTCCGTGCATGCCCAGCATGTGCAGCGACTGCGGATGATCGCCGGGGAAGGCCCCCAGGCCCATCACGGTCGACGTGACGGGAATCCCGGTCCGCAGCGCGAACTTTCGTAGCTCGTCCGACGCGCCCGAATTGATCACTCCGCCCCCGATATACAGAATCGGCCGCCGCGCCCGCTTGACCGCGGCGATCACCTGGCGGATCTGCTCGGGACGGTGCTGATGCGTCTCGGGATGGTAGCCGGGCAGATTCATCGGCGGATCGAAATCGGGCGGATGATCCTGCCGAGCCAACTGCACATCCTTGGGGAAGTCGATGAGCACGGGGCCCGGTCGCCCGGAGCCCGCGACGTAGAAGGCTTCTTTGACAATCCGCGGCACGTCCTCCAGTCGCGTGATCATATAGTGGTGCTTGGTGATCGACTGGCACATGGCGATCGTCGGCGTTTCCTGAAACGCGTCGCTGCCGATGACCGCCTGCGCCACTTGCCCCGTGACGGCCACGATCGGCACGCTGTCGAGCTTGGCGTCGGCAAGCGCCGTCACCAGGTTGGTCGCCCCCGGGCCGCTCGTCGCCATGCAGACGCCAACTTTCCCCGTCGCCCGGGCGACGCCCTGCGC
>DASPSM010000061.1:0-6169 GCA_035623955.1 Planctomycetaceae bacterium | reverse complement strand
CAGACTCAGTTCGTCGCGCAGCCGCGCATTTTCCAGTCGCAGCCGTCGACAAGCTTGCTCCAGCGCGGAAAGCCGCGATTCGGTCTCGGGCGCGATCGTCGTTGAACTTGTCCGCGCGCCGGACGTCAGCCGCGCATATCGGGCAAGAATCAGCTGGCGACAGGAATCGTAGCGGCTCAGCGCCCACGCCTGACCCGGCGCGACGACGTCGAGGACCGCGTTGCGCAGGGGCCGCTGCACGCCTCGAGGCGAAAGAAACAGAGTCGCGGCCGCGGTCAATGTTGCGACCGCGGTCAGGAGGGTCGAACGGGTGCGTGGGGCCTGACGCATGGGAGAAGAGACTCAAACATCGCGATCGGAGGTCTCGAGGCTGTCGCGCCAGTGGGCGAGGTGCTCGAGGCAGATAGCCGTTCCGCGGGCCACCGTCGTCAGCGGATCGTCGGCAACGCGAACCGGAATTCCGAGCTGCTCGTTCAGATAAGTCGACAGCCCGCGCAACAGCGCTCCGCCCCCAGTGAGCACCAGGCCTGTGTCGGCGAGGTCGGCCACAAGTTCGGGCTTACATTGCTCGATCACCGACTTGATGCAGTTCAGAATGGCTTCGACGGGCGAACGCAGTGCTTCGCGGATCTCCTCACTGGTGACGACGGCCTTGCGGGGGACGCCGCTGATTGTGTCGAGCCCGCTGACCTCTTTGGACAATTCCTGCTCGAGCGCGAACGCGCTGCCGATTTCGATTTTGACCAGTTCTGCGGTCTGCAGGCCGATCTTGAGCGAGAAGTGCCGCTTCAGGTAGTCGACGATGGCCTCGTCCATTTCGTCGCCGGCAACGCGGATCGAGCGGCTGACGACGATGTCGGCCAGGCTGAGGATGGCGACGTCGGTCGTGCCGCCTCCGACGTCGCAGACCATGTTCGCCAACGGCTCGGAGATCGGCAGTCCGGCACCGATTCCCGCAGCCTTCGATTCTTCGAGGAGATAGACGCGGCCGGCCCCCGCTCGCTCGGCACTGTTGAAGACGGCCCGTTTTTCGACCGGCGTGATTCCGCCCGGGACGGCAATCACCACGCGCGGTCTCAAGCCTCCCGATTGCCGGCTGGCCTTGCGGATGAAATACCGCAACATCGCCTCGCACAGCTCGAAGTCGGTAATCACGCCGTCCTTGAGGGGTCGAACGGCCGTGATCGAATCGGGAGTGCGGCCGAGCATCTGCTTGGCGAGCTTGCCGACGGCAGTCCCTTTTCCCAGAACCTGCCGGCTCCCCTTTTGTAAAGCGACGACGGACGGTTCGTCGACGATCACGCCACGACCTTGAACCGCGATCAGCGTGTTCGCGGTCCCTAAGTCGATGGCCAGATCGGGGCAAAGCCAATTACGCAGGCGATTGAGCATCCGTGCTGCTCGCGCGGGATTGCCGGAAGCATGCCCGTCCGGGACGGGCCAGCATTAGCCTTAAGGTCTTACGGTCGGCGGAGTTCTATCGCCAAACGGCAAATGCTGCAAGACGGCGCTCGGGCCCGCTCGTGCGCGAGTCGGGCCAAGGTGGCAGGAAAGCCTCGATTTCCCGCTTCCGCCAAGCGGCTTAGAGGTAGGCGTCCAGCTGGACCTTCAGGAACAGGATGCCCACGATCAGCGCGGCGACGGAGAACAAAAGCAGTCCGACGTAGACGTCGAGAGCGGGGGGAGCCCCCTCAGCGCGGGCTTTCTTTTTAGAGCTTCGTGGTGACATCGTCCCCTACCTGAATGGCGCCGTTCTTGGTCGATTCAATCACTACACCGACGGCCGTCTTGTAATCGACATAGTCGAGGCGGATCTTGCCCATGTATTTGGCTTTCCCGGGCCGGTAGACAAACAGCTCATGGCCCTTGGCCAGGCCGGCGTCGCTGCCCAAGCTGATCTCGACCAGCTCGGCGCCGTTGCGCCCGCCCTTTCTGGTATTCAGCACGACGCCATACACGATCGGGGCGGGTTCGGCCAGGCCGGCGACTTCTCGCGGGTCCGAATCGAATCCCTTGATGCGGAGGAACTTTTGCAGGATCGCGTAGTCGGCAAGCAGCTTGTTGTGCTTCTCGTTGATCGCGCGGTTCGTCTGCTCGAGATTTACGATCTTGTCCGCATATTGATGCGCCAGCGTGATCTGCTCGTCGCGCGTGCGGTGCAGATCGGAATTGATCTGCCGCATGCTGATTGCCTCGTCGCGGCGTGCTCGGGCCTCTTCCCCGCCGATTTTCGCCTCGGCCCGCACGTTCTCCAGCTCGGTTCGTGTTTGCGTCAACTGTCGCTGCAGTTGAGTGATCTGGACTTTGGCCGCATCGGCCGCGCCCTGCGATTTATCGGCGGCGTCTTTGAGCGTTTTTTCGGTCGCAACCGCTTTGTCCTTGTCTTTTAGCGCGGTCTCCTTGGCGGTCTTCAGCTGCTTCTCAGCCGTGTCGAGTTTTTTCTGGGCCTCGTCGGCCTTCTTTTTCCAGTTGGTCTGCACGGATCCGATGCCCGCTGCAAAGCCCATCAGCAAAACGCTGAAGGCGATTTGCGCGACGACAAGGACCTTTCCGACGGTCGACATCTACCTGCTCCTAACTCGGCCCGATTTGCTGAATTTCAAAGTCTGCGAGAATCAGGTTGTTCCACCACCGCTCCTTGGCCAGGAGGGCGGCCAAAACTCACCGCGGCGCGCTGCTGATCGCTTCGCGGAGCTGCTTGTTCCGATTTTCCAGGCTGGCAATCACGCCTTCCAGGCGCACAAGCTGGTCGCGCAGCTTGCGCTCCAATTCTTCGGACCGAAAATGATCCGTCCGAATTTCGGTCAGCTCGCGCGTCAGCCGAAACACGTCCTCGCGGCGCTTGGTCGCCTCGGTGCGAGTCGCCTGGGCATCCTGCGACCGCTTGACCACTTCCCCCGAGAGTTCCAGGATTTTTGTATTGAGGTCTTGCAGCTGCTTGTTGAGCTGCTGAACGCGAGCCTCCATCGCCTTGGTATCGATCTCGTTAAGCTTCTTGGCTTCGTCGAGCTTTTTCTTATAGTCCGCAGTGGGCTTGGCGAGGCTTTCGATCTCTGCCTTTGCCTTCTTGTCGATGTCCTCCCGGGCCGCCAGGATTGCGGAGGCGCGAACCGAGGGCGACTTCACCGTGACATTGGCGCCCGTGGCGCGGTCGGTGACTTTCCATTTGCCGTCATCTCCCCGATTGATCTGATAGCCGGGGAGTGCGGCGGCCTCGGCGTCCCAGTTCGGGCCCCCCATGAACGACACCCAGGCAAAGCCCAGGAAGGCGAACGAGGCGCCGACCGCGAAGACGACGAGGCACTTAGCGATCTTTGTCATGAGCAGTGGTGTTTTCCGGCCCGGAGGTGCAGTTCCGCCAAAGCCCAACGTCCGTCGTTAACGTCTCGCGCGCCTCGCCAGGTTCCAGCACGAGTCGTTTCGGTGACGTCCTCCTGAGCCGTTCATGCCGCAGCCTGCAGCAGCCGAAATTACACTGCCGAAATTAGACTGACCGAGGGTTCGAATCTCAGCCCGATTGATTGGTTAACCGCTTAGTGTTCTAGGGGAACTTGCGAGTTTTCGGGGAATAGGTCGATTATAGGCGGCGCAAAAACAGGGTGTCAAACAAAATGCGCGCGGAGTCTTTGCCGGTGGCGGTCCCCGGCCGTCGGTGACAATTCGCCCGAAAAGTTTGGCGCGTTGAGCAGCTGCGGCCCTTGCGACCGGCGTTCCGGCGCGCGCGATTCGGCCCGATTTGTGGCCGTTTTCCAGGCCTTTTTTCGATTCTGCGGGCGCGCGAGCCGGTTTTAACGATTTTGTCATTCGGGCAGTTGCATCATACAAGCCTTCACTACATGATAGAGGCCGATTTTCGGCTTAATCCCGCTCGTCATCTGTTCTTCCCTCTCGTGGCCGCACGGAATCGACGGCCTTCGGCGCGCAGGGCCGATTCGCGCAACGTCCGTAGATTTACTCATACGTGGAGATGCAGCCGTGAGTGCAGGCGAGACGTATTACCGGTTCGAGTCCCTCAACGGCTGCTTGAGCATCGCGCTGCTTCCGGAATTGAACGACAAGCAGTGGGCCGACATTGAAAAGGTCGGCACGGAAATCGTCGACCGCATCAGCGCGGCGGCGTCGCCCAAAGTGCTGGTCGATTTGAGTCCGCTGAGCTACATGGGAAGCGCGATGGTGGCACTCATCGTGCGCCTCTATAAGACCGTCAACAGCCGCAGCGGCAAGATGGTGGTCGTCAACCAGCACGAGCTGGTGTTCGAAGTGCTCAAGCTCGCTGGGCTGACGAAATTGTGGACCATCGTTCCCAACCGCGAGGAGGGTTTCAGCTCGCTGGGCGTCAAGGCAACGGCCGCGTCGGGGACGCCCAGCATCAGTTTCCAGCCCGGTGGGATGGGACTCGTGGCCGCCGGTGTCATTGGCACGGTCGGCACGCTGGTGGGGCTGGCGCTGCAATTCGCTCCGAGCCAGCCGATTCCGCAGAAGTATGCGATGTTCATCGAAGTCGGGTTTGCCTTCGTCGGTTTGGGGGCGGGAATGTTCCTGCTCAATCAAGCCGGCAATCGCCGGAACCTGGGGATCGCGTTTTTGGCCATTTGCGTGCTGGCGGTACTGGGAGGAATCGTCGCGGCTCCGCAGGGCGGGGCCGCCAAGGCTCCGTCATCGGGTGGCAAAGCCACTACGAATATGGAAACGCCCGAACCAAGAACGACAGCACCCGCCGCGAGCACGCCGACGACTCCAGTCGCCGCCGCCGCTCCGGTGACGCCGGCCGCGGCCACCCCCGCATCCGCCGCGAGCACGCAAACCGCAACAGCGTCTGCTCTCGCCAGGCCAGGCGCCTTCGGCGTCGGAAAGGCCAAATGATGGCTAATACGCGGGCGCTCGACGAACCGATTTCTTTGGCGAAACCTGCCGCGCTTCGTTCGACGATTGTCCGGCATCACGCCGTTTTATCACTTCGACCACAACCCAAGACGCGTCACACCACGAGATTCGTGAAAGGAATCCCATGAGTGCCACGACCGAAAAATCGGGAATTCGCCAGAAGGCGTTGCAAGAAGAGCTGAGGGAGCTCGTCGACGTCGTTGGCCCGGGGCCGCTCGTTGACTTGCTCTTGGAACGGGCGTTTCAGCTTCAGGCGACCGACATTCACCTCGATCCGGGCGAAACGGGTCTGCGGGTCCGGCTGCGGGTCGACGGATTGTTGCACGACGTGGCCAAGCTTCCCACCGAGATGACCTCACACGTCATTTCGCGCGTGAAGCTCATGGCGAACATGGACATCACCGAGCGCCGGCTCGCGCAAGACGGACACATCGCCAACTCCGTCCTGAAACAACAGCGAGATATCCGCGTCGGGAGCGGCCCGACAATTCACGGCGAGCGGCTCGTCTTGCGGCTCATGCCCGACGCCAGTCAGCTCACGCACATCGAAGATCTCGGTTTCGACGAGGCCCAGGCCGCGCACCTGAAGAAAGCCCTGTCCGCGCCGTACGGAATGATCCTCAGCGTGGGTCCCGTCGGCTCGGGCAAGAGCACCACGATGTACGCCTGTCTCGACTCGCTCAACGACAAGTCCAAGAGCCTGTGCACGATCGAGGATCCCGTGGAACGGCGGATCGACGGCGTCAACCAGATCCAGATCGACTCGAAGGTCGAGTTCGGATTCGTCGAAGCGCTTCGCGGCGTTCTGCGGCAAGATCCCAACGTGATGATGGTCGGCGAAATCCGCGACCCCGAAACAGCCCACATCGCGTGTCGCGCGGGCCTGACCGGCGTCACCGTGCTCAGCACGCTGCACGCCAACGACACCGCCTCCACCATCGACGTCTTCCGCGAATTCGGCGTGCCACCCATGTTCATCGCCGACAGCCTCGTCGGCATCGTTTCTCAGCGACTCATCCGCAAGGTCTGTCCGCGTTGCTCACAGACCACGCGCCCCGACGCGGCGATGGCGGAATTCCTGGGACTCGATGCCGAGCAAGGCGCCAGGACCGATATCATGAAAGCGACCGGCTGCGACCAGTGCTTCCACACCGGCTACATGGGGCGCACCGGCATCTTCGAGGTGATGACGATGGACGAGTCGCTGCGCGACGCGGTCCTCAAAGGTCGCACGCACGTGCAGCTGCTCGACCTCGCCAAGTCGAAGGGGATGCAGACGCTCGAG
>DASPSM010000590.1:0-3122 GCA_035623955.1 Planctomycetaceae bacterium | reverse complement strand
CCAGCAGCTAGACACAGAACAACCGCTCGCGCCTTGGTCCGAGATTCGGACGGGACGCGGGACGCGACGCCACGGTCGGGACGAGACGCAAGCAGACGGGACTCCAACATCGGGACGGGGACGGGACTCCCGCGTTGGGGGCGGGACGCAACGGCTGTAGCAGACTCCAAGGCCTTGCCTCTCCGTCGCTTACGGAGAAAGCGTGAGTTGGGACAAGGATGGGACGGGACAGATTTGCACCGACGCGACGGGGGCGTCCCACGGGATTGGATCGCAAACAAGGTTTCGCGAGCTGAAGGCCCTCCGTCGCCGTAGGGCGTTAACCCCAAACTCCCAGGGCGGAGGCTTCTGGGCGGGGGGGGGGCGGGACGGGACACGATCGGATCCGGATTCCCGCCGGCCGGCGCGGCCAAAGCGCCTGGCGGCAAGCAGCGTCTCCCCCGGCGCGCTTTGCCCAAAAACGGGGACAGACCCCTGACCCGTTGCGGCTGGAGCGCTGGTTTGCCCTTCCGGTAGGGGGTCAGTCCCCGTTTTTGGGCAAAGCTCCCCCGACGTGCGGGCGAACCGCACCGGGGTGCAAGGGCACGCCCCTGCCTGAGGTTGACCGGGTTGCCTGGTTGCACTAGATTCCGCCGCCTTCGGGGGCGCTCCGGTCGGGAGACCCATGGCACCTCGATCGCGAATTGCAGCAACCAGGATGCACGGAATGTCGCGCAGTCGAAAGGTCGGCCTGGTCGGACTGGGCGTGGTGGTCGTCTCTGCGGTCGCAGCCGGCGGCTGGATTTACCATCAGCAGCACACGTTCAAGCACTTTGCCGTGCACGATCCGGGGATGGTGTACCGCTCGGCATGGCTCGGTCCCGACGCTTTGGCCCAGCTCATCGAGACCTATCAGATCCGCTCGGTCGTCAATCTGTGCAATCCCGATGAGATGACGCCCCAGATGTGGGAGGACGAGCGGCAGGCCGTGAAGTCGGCCGGGGCCACGCTGCATGCCGTCCCGCTGCCGAATTCGATCGAGTTCGACCCGCAGGTCTGGCAGCCGCATCTGGAGATCCTGGCGGATCCGAACAACTATCCGATGCTCGTGCATTGTCAGCACGGCGTCACGCGGACGGCCATGCTGCTGACGGCGTACGACGTCATCTATCGGCACAAGACGGCGTCGGAATCGCTGGCGGTCCAGCCGTTGTTCGGCCACACGAAGGACAACGTGCACCTGCAGGCCTTCGGCAAGAACCTGCAGAAGTACGCGGACGAAAACAGGGACAAGCTGGCCGCTCATCCTTTGGAAATCCTGCGATGACGGGCAAATCAGGGGGCGCTTTGCCGCAGCCGACGGTGACGATCTGCATTCCGCACTGGCAGGCGGAGCTGTTCATCAAGCTTTGCCTGCGCTCGATCCGCCGGCATTCGCAGAAGTACGCGCTGGAAGTGATCGTCGTCGATAATGGCTCGCGCGACGGCAGCCTCGACTATTTGCGGTCGCTCGACTGGATCCGCTTGATCGAGCGCCCCAACGAGGTGCACACGAACTGGCCCGTGAACGTCTTCACCGCCTGGGACCGCGGCCTGGTCGAAGCCTCCGGCGAGTTTTATGTCACCATGCACTCGGACGTGTTTGTGCGCCGCGAGGGGTGGCTCGATCCGCTTTTGCGCGAAATTGGACGCAGCCCCCGAAATGCGGCGAGTGGCTCGTGGAAGCTCGACTTGGAAAATCCCCTTTACGCCTGGCAAAAGCGGGTGGTTGGTTTTGCCGGGGCAAAGGTGCGGTCGTGGCTGGGGCTGGGCAAACCCGTGCAATGGCAGGCCCAAAACTACCCCCGCGACTATTGCGCGATGTATCGAAGCCAGGTCGTGCGCGACTGCGGGCTGACCTTCCGGGGGATCAACAAGTACACCGGGGGCGGCTATTCGATTGCCAGGCAGCTCTGGGACGCCGGCTACGAGACGCCTGTTTTCTCCGTGCGAGAGATGGCGCAAAACGTGTTTCACGTCGCGCACGGGACGGCGGCGATCGCGCCGGAAAAACGACTGCGGCACGCTCGCAAGCAAAGGCAGACCGAACGCAAGGTCGCGCGGCTCTTATGCAGCGACTGGATCCAGGATCTGGCGCGCGACGATCAACTCGATCGGCCCGCCAGCGCGAAGGCGGCTTGAAAGCGCCGCTGAGAGCGGTCGTAGGTCGTTAGAGAGCGTTGCATCCAGATGTAGCGGTCCCGCGGCCTAAAACATCGGCAAACGCGAGAACTTCGCCGCGTCACCGGAGTGCTCGTAGCACTAGACGCTGCGGCCGCCGTTGATGAAGTCGCTCAGATGGCGGACCAGCTCACCGATCTCGAGCTTGCCGTCCATCACCAGGCGCTCGCCCAGTTCCAGCTCGCGGTTGAGCGTTTGCACGGCGAGCAGTCGCGAGACCTGATCGTGGCTGAGCAGCCCCAGCGACTCGGCCAGTTCGCCGAACCGCCGGGCGTTCCCCTCGCGCTCCTGCAGCTCGAGGATGTGATCGATCTGCTCGACCGAGAGCAGATTCATGCGGAGCGCAAGCATGCCGATGGTGTTTCCAGCGTCGGCCCATTCTCCGGGAACAGGCAGCTGCTGCTCGGACAGGTCCAAGCGTTCCATCAGGAAGTCGACAAAGGTCGGCTGAGTTTGAGTTGCGAGCATTGGCGGAGGGTCCAGCAGGGCGTTGGGGGCCGAAATTTGCGGGGACTTCTTGGGAGCCAATCAGCGGAAAGTCACACTCAGACAATAGCTCGCCAATTGGGATGCGGGTTGGTGTTTCCCCGAATGAATGCGTCTGTGCCTGGAAATTCCCAAGGTGACAGTTCGCCGTTGCAAGAACGGGACAACCTTCAAAATCCGACGCGCCGGCACTGCCGGCATAACTCGCGCCGCCGCCAGCTGCCGGAGCAGAAACCTTAGTGCCGGAAATGGCGCCGGCCGGTGAAGATCATCGGAATGTCACGCTCGTTGCACGCGGCGATCACCTCGGCGTCGTTTCGCGATCCGCCCGGCTGGATCACGGCGGCGATTCCGGCGCGAGCAGCCACGTCGATTCCGTCGCGGAAAGGGAAGAACGCATCCGAGGCCATGACGGAGTCGTGGCTGCGGTTGCCGGC
>DASPSM010000588.1:0-6301 GCA_035623955.1 Planctomycetaceae bacterium | reverse complement strand
CCAGTGCCGGGCAGTATGGGCCGCTGCATCCGGATCCTCTTGCACCTCAATACAGACAGGGCCCAGCACGAGATGGTGCACGTCTATTTGCGCGACGCCAAGCGCCTGCGGCCCGACGTGTCGAGCGCTCAGTAAGCCGGCGGCGCGACTTGCGACGACCCGACTCCAGCGGTCTTCACTTTTGACCGGGTTCGGGCGACGGGACAGGGCCCGAGGCTTTGGGCGTCGCGGCGATTGGAATCTCCCGCGGATCGGGATCGGGCAAATCCGTGCCGCGTAGCGCGTCGCTCTCCTTCCACTCGATCTCGGCGTCGAGGCCCGTTTGCCGCAATTCCGAGAATGACATCCCCAGCTCCTCGATCTGGTCGGCGATCGGATCGAAGGGGTTGGTCCAGAATTCCTGCGGAAAAATGGCCTTGAGCCGATCGTGGTGTTCCTTGACCATGGCGAGGTTTTCCGGCGGCACTTCCATCAGCCGTCGGGCGCGATCGATGCGCGTGATCCAGACGGCCGTCGTCAGCACGTCGTGCTGTTCGTCCGGCTGCAGCTGGTTGAATCGCTGGGTTTGCGCTCTGAGCTTACCCAGCCGCCGTTTCCCCTGCTCGACGATCAGCCGCAGATCCTGGTCGGGGCGGACGGCGTTGCGGGCGAGCGCCGCGCCGATCGTCTTGATCAGGCCGACGAACTGAGCCGGCGACATCCGCTGCTTGAGCGCCTTCTGCAGGGCGCGGTCTTTGGCCAGGTGATGAATCAGGTGTTCCGAGTTCCAAAGTTTTTCCAACTCGTCGGACTCTTCGCGCACCAACTCGTTGACCGGGAGTGTTCGCTGTTCGTCCCAGGCGGGCGGGCTTTTGAAGAGGGGCGGCATCTCCGGCAGCTTCTTGTCGGGCAGCTCGTCGACAACTTGGAAGAAAGTTTCCAGATCAGCGTCACTCACCTTGTCGCCGATGTCGCGCGGCTCAGCGAACTTCTGTACCGGCTCCCCGCAACCGGCCAGGAGAGTGCCAGCCACTAAAAGCAGCGAAATGGGGCAAACACGGCAACTCATCGACGCGGCCGCCCGGCAATGGACGTTCGGAAAACTCACCCACGTTCGTATCGGGTCGCCGGGGGCGTTGGATCGACGGACGCCAAGCGACATCCCGCGAAGCGTCGTTCCGTGCGGCGGATGTGCGGCAGGGTTTTGCGAATCGACAAACTCGCCGCGACCGTCACGCGCGCAAAACTCACCGGCCTTGCCCACTCACCGCGTGCGGTTCCAGGCAAGCGCCAACGGAGCGGTCGCCAGCGGGGCGACAGAAAGAGCCAGCAGGCCGACAATGAGCACGTAAAATGCCAGCCGCTCCGGGGAAGAAGGGAACCAAAACCAGACGGTTAGGGCACACAACGCGCCCCACGCGACAGTCAATCGGAACAACGTCGGGCCTGTGATCAGCTCGCGTCGACGTGCCGCGACGAGGGCGGCGCTCGTCCCTAGCACGAAGGCGATTCCGGAGAAAGCTGCGACGCCCTGCGCGAAATAATCTTGGGCCTGGGGGGACAGCAGCATCTTTGCGAAGCACGTCGCGCCGACGGAGAGTATGGTTCCGCCAAACACGAACCCGACGACCAGGTGTTGTCGCCCGGTTAGCGCGAGCGCAAGCGTCACGCCGGCCGTCGTCCAAGCACCGAGGAGTGCCACCGGTATGTACCACCAGCCAAGAGGCTCCGGAAGTGTGGTCGACAACCGGACTCTCAGTGACAAGAGGATCGCGTAGACGATCGAGAACGCAAGCACCCAGATCACCCACCCCAGGAAGACGCTCTGGGCCGTCGTCTTTAAGATCGTGCCGGCCAGCTGCGTGTTGGTGAGCGGTCGGGTCGCCAGGAATTGTCCGATCTGCATATCGCTATCGGTCCGTCCGACGATGCCGTGCACGAATCCGCCCATCGCGCCGGCGATCGCCAACAGCGCGCCGCCCCCGACGAAGCCCTCGAAAAGTGCGTTCCCGCTCCCTCGGGCGAGCAGCCACATGCCGACCCCGATGAAGAGGCCCATGCCGACAATCGCCGGGATGGCGATGCCTTTAGTGCGCCATTCGAACCAGAGTTGTGCATGCACGGGATCACGCAACGCCAGTCGCCTCTCCGGACCGAACTCGAAGATGCGTTGCAGCCAGGCCAGCAACCCGATCGAGTAGGGGAGACTACCGCAGCGGTTGCGGGACACTCCAAAGACCCCGACCGAATAGGCTCCTAGTGAGACCGCGGCGAGCGTCGCCGCATCGCCAAACGTCACCTCGGTCCAGTAATGATTGGGGGGGCCAAAAAGCGGTCCTATTCGCGATTTGAACCACAGGCACAACGGGAGCACGGCCACTGCGAAGGCCACCGCGATCCAACCCGATTTCTCGGTCAGCCACAAGGACGCCTGGAATGCGCCAAACGTCGCGCCCGCGAACAGCGCGGGACCCAACGGCCGCCAGCCGAGATTAAAAATCGCGTTGAGCGCGGCGATGGACGCGGCCATTTCCAGCGTGACCGCCGTCATTCCCAGCAGGATGTGCCAACCGACCAGGGACGACGTCGATATCGGATAGGCATAGAGCCGCGACATCGGCGCCAACGTGGCGGCGACGGCCGCTCCGAACGCGAACAGGTTCAGCTGCACCATGACCGCGTACATGATGATGGTGCTTGGTTCGTCGGGAAGATCGAGCCCCTCGTGCCGCAGCAATGTGAAGAGAATCGCAGGGAGCGCGTTGGCCAGAAGCGCGGCGGTGATCCAGCCCCAGGAGCCGCGACGCAGCATTTCCCAGCCAATTGCCAAAGGCACGGATCTCATCGCGATTCTCTCTACTCTTTGGTCGCTCGCAAATTCAATTCAACACGCGGGAAACGAAGATCTCATCGAGCGACAAGGCCGCGTCGTCGACGACCGTGGCCCCAATCGCTTCGGCCGCACGCCGCAATTGACCGCTTTCGCCGCTGCAGATGTAGGTCCACTCGTGCCCCTGGCCCTCGAAGGAGAGCGTGCCCACCAGCGACGGCGGGCGATCGAGCGACACACCAAATCGCAAAGTCACGCGGCGATGTGTGTCCTTGATCTCTTCCATCGGGGCGGTGAGCAGGATTCGCCCCTGGTGAATAATCGCCACGCGGTCGGCGACGCGCTCGACTTCGTCCAACAGATGCGACGAGAAGAACACGGTCCGCCCCTCGTCGGCGATGGTGCGTATGATGGCCCCTAGAATGTCGCGGCGAACCACTGGATCGAGGCCGGACGACGGCTCGTCGAGCACAAGCAACTCGGGGCGATGGGCCAGCGCCACGAGCAACCCGGCACGAGCCCGCTGTCCGCGCGACAGCGTTTTGATCCGCGCGTTCGGATCGAGATCGAACGCCTGCCGCAATTCTTCGGCGTAGGCTTCGTCCCAATTGGGGAAAAAGGCCTGCGTATAACGCATCAACTCGCAGACACACATCCAGTCCGGCAGGTCGCGGTTTTCGGAGAGATAGCCGATGCGCCCCAGTGTGCCGACCGGATTGGCCACCGGGTCAAAACCGAACACGCGCACGCTCCCCGTCTGCGCTTTGAGCAGTCCGAGAATGTGCTTGATGATCGTGGTTTTGCCGGCGCCGTTGCCGCCGATCAGGCCGAACACACCGCCGCGCGGCACGGTGAGCGACACGTCATCGAGGGCCGTCTTGTTGCCGAACTGCCGGGTCAAACGGCGAATGTCGACGATCGACGGAGCGGCGGAAAGGAGAGGATCAGGCATGGTCATTCCTCGGTCACGGACGATTGCATGGCGGCGTTGCGTTGCTGGATCAGCTTAATGACGTCTTCCAAGGCGATATTCATCTGTCGGGATTCGGCGAGCAGTGCGTCGACGCGCTCGGACAGAATCTTCATCCGCTCGCGACGGGCCAGCGGTGAGCCCTGGTCGGAGACGTACGTCCCCGCCGTGCGGCGCTTCTCGACGATGCCGGCCGCCTCGAGCTCGCGGTAGGCGCGGGCCACGGTGCTGGGATTGATGAGCAGCCGCTCGGCCAGCACGCGGATCGGCGGCAACTCGGTCCCCGGCGTCAACCGGCCGGAGGCGACCAGGTATTTGACCTGGTTGACGATCTGCAGATAGATCGCCACGCCGTCGCTGGAGGTGATGTGGATTTGCACAGGAATGATGTCTGCGAGAAGCGGAGCGAGAAAATCGGGGCGCAATCTTGTATTAGTACAACCATACAAGTTGTGCCGCACAGTTACAACCACAAAATCGCAGAAAAGCGAGAACGGTGAAGTGCCGTCGGGTATTCGACGGCCTGGTCTAGCCCCAGCGAAAGCCCGTCACGCGGGTCACTGTCCCGAGGCAGACGAGCATTTGGAGTCCGAGCAGGACCAGCGCCGGCCGGATCGGAGGCGGTTGTTCGTCAGCAGATTGCGCCGCCGGGACGCGCGCGGCAAAGTAACCGGCGGTGAGCCAGGCAGCCCACGGCATCAGAATCAACCAGAGCCGCGCGGCTTCGCCCATGTTCTTGCCCGACAGCCACAGCAGCAACCAGACAGCGGTCAGGCACCAGGCAGGGCCGGCCGCCCGTCGACGCCATCCCGCGCGAATCGAGCAGACAATTCCCAGAACCGCCGCCAGCGCGAGCGGCGCGCCCAACGCGAAGCCGAGTTCGATTGGATTGGCGACGAGCCAGCGGGTGTAAGTGCGCTCGTTCTGCTGATAGAAGCCGGCGTGATTGTGATAGTTCCAGCTCCAGACACCGAGCAGGTTGAGGCCAACGAGCGCTAAGAGCGCGACGGGAACCGCCCAGCCGACGAAAGCCGCTCCGATTCGCGCGGCCCAATCGCGCATGCGGAGCGTCGGCCGCTCGGTTTTCTCGCACAGAGCGCCCTCCCACAGCGTGAGTAGCCAGGCCGCGACTCCGATTGGCAGCACGGCCAGGCTCATAAACATCGTAAGCCACAAGACAGCGCCCGCGAGAACACAGAGGCCGAGCCGCCCGCGTCGAAAACCCTCGAGCCAGAGCCACACAAAGAGTGCGGCCAGGCAGGGAAGCAGGGCGTCCGACTTCGGCAGAAAGATCGCGAGTGCCGGCACGAGCGGCCAAAGCGAACACGCCAGCCAGGCGACGGGCCGCGCATGATCGCGGCGCACGAGCAAGTAAATCAGCACGAGCGTCATTGCCGCCGCCGCTTGCGTGATTAGTGCGGCCAGCCAGAGCGCGCCCCGATCGGTCGGCGTAATAGCGTGGTCCGTGCCGCGATTGAGTTTTTCGGTCTGGTCGAGCGCCTCGCGGAACGAACTCGGCTGCGTCCGCAGCAGAAGATCACGTAGAGCGGGCACCTCGGCGCACACGTTGAGGCATGCGCGGTGAAAGAGCATGAGCCCGGGAGGATGCGTGCCCAGGTGCAGCACGTCCCCCTGTGCCATCAGGTGCTCGTAGCCGCGGAGGTACGAGGGGACATCCCGCATTTCGTAGCGGGCCTGGTCGAAGTAGCCTTCCGTGCCACGGAAGTAGAGCACCCAGCCGGTCTTGGCCAGGCCGTACGCAGGGTCAGCCGGACTATCCTGCACGACCCAGAGCCAGGCGAAGCCGCCCACAGTGAGCGCGGCCAGCCAGGCAGCCAGGTGTGCGCGCGAGGTCGCGGCCACGCGCTGCGACCCCACGAGCGTGAGCGCAACATAGAGGCCACCGACCAGTCCGGCCGAGAGCCAACCCAGAAGGACCGCCGGCCAGTCGCCCGGCACTATGGGAATACGATCCCATTCCCATTCGCCGGGGATGCCGAGCGGAAAGTATGTGCACCACAAAACCGCGAGGGACCCGGCCGCCACCAGCGTGAAGCCGATCGCCGTCCGGCGTCCATTCATCGACGATCAATCCACCGATTGAAGGATCAGCTGCGCGTTGAGAAGCTGATGGATCCGCTTTTGCGAATCGAGCAAGTGTGCCCGCGAGTAATCGTCGAGCTTGAGATCCTTCTGGTCCAGCAGAGCCTTGATCTGCGACTCGAGCGTGGTCAGGTGCATGCGAGCCAGCGTGCGGATATCCTCGGGACCGCTGAACGACTCCTGGACCAGAAACGCCAGGTCGCTGAGCGTCATCCGCTGCAAGTTTCGGCGAAAGCCGGCGATATACGGCGCCGATTCGGTATATTTGCCCGCCTTGGGCTCTTTCCACTCGGAAAAGATCGCTTCGACCAGCGCCCGCAGATGCTCGGCTACCGTATAGCGATCCGCATCGCCCACGACCTTTAACTCGTTGTCGTGCAGGCGGTCGAGCGTGCGCGAATTGAGCAGCTCAAACAGCA
>DASPSM010000579.1:0-3489 GCA_035623955.1 Planctomycetaceae bacterium | reverse complement strand
GCCTTCACGTTCAGCAAGTCGTACAGCATGAGCGGCTGGCGGCTGGGGTTTGCCGTCGCCAGCGCGCGGATCGCCGACGTGATCGGCAAGATGATCAACACGACACTTTCTTGCACGCCAACCCTGGTGCAGCTGGCCGGTGCCGCTGCTCTTGAGCGCGATCGGTCCGAACGCGACGCCACGATGCTCAAATTCCGCGACAAGGTCGAACTGTTGACCGCCGGTCTCAACCGCATCGACGGTTTTCGCACGCTCGATCCGACGGCGACCTTTTATGTCTTCCCCAACGTGGCGCCGGTCTGCAATCGCCTCGGCATTACCAGCCACGGGCTGGCCCTGTATCTGTTGGAAGCGGCCGACGACCGCTTCGGCATCGCCTGTCTGGGAGGCGAATGTTTTGGCCAGGCCGGGCAGGGGTTTTTGCGATTCAGTTGCGCCGAGCCAAACGACCGCATCCAAAAGGCGCTCGAGTTCCTGCCAGTCGCCGTCTCGCGCTCGGATCGCGTGGGCGCCTACCTCAAGCAGCACCCCGAATTCCGTCTCAAAGAGCCGTACGCGGTGGCGAGCTAGATGCCAGAGGCAAAGCCCAACGCCCTCGCGCGCTATCGCGTGGCTGTGCAGACGATCCTCATCTGCTACTGGACCAGCATGTTCCTCGCCTCCCACTGGCCGCACGTGAGCGTGCCCGACTATGTCCCGAACACCGATAAGATCCTGCACTTCACCGGCAACGCCGGTTTTGGATTCTTGATCGCCCTCTGGATCTCCACCCAGCGCGCGTTTGGGCGGCGCGAGTTCGCGGCGGCATTTGGTGTCATTTTCTTCTACGCCATCTTCGATGAAACTACGCAGCCGCTGACGGGGCGCGACTGTGAATTCTTCGATGCGGTGGCCGATTGGTGTGGCGGCTTGGCAGGCCTTTCAGCGTTTTTGGCGTTTCGAGCCATTTTCCGCAGGCTGAAGCCCGCTGGGCCGTCGACTTGATCTCCTGCCAACTCGTCCGCTTGAGTATCAGCGCGCTCGCCGCGTCTCGCGAAATCGCGACGATCAGTCGGTTAATGCGGAATAGATCAGCGGCTTGAGCGTTAGCTGCAGGTTGATGTCGAGGGGCATGATCTGCTGGAGGATGATGACAATCAGCTGCGGCTTGGGCGCGACCCAAAAAAACGTGCTGGCCGCACCGCTCCATGAATACTCGCCGTCCGACCGAGCGGGACCCGATCCGCTTTGCTGGCGCACCATCACGCCCAGTCCGAATCCATGTTCTGGGAGAGCAAACCCGCCGAGCTTCATCGGCAACGCCTCGGCGGGAAGTTGATTCGATGTCATCAGCGCAATCGTGTCGCGGCGCAGCAGTCGAGTTCCGTTCAATTCTCCTTCGTTCAAAAGCATCTGGCAAAAGCGGCAATAATCGCGGGCGGTGGAGACCAGTCCACCGCCGCCGGAGAGAGATATTGGGTGTTTTCGGTACACGCTGTTAATCGGCGCGTCGATAACGCGCAAACCTCCCTTCGCCCGCGCGTAGCCCGTGGCAAACCGCTCGAGCTGTGAGTCCGCCACCGAAAAGCCTGTGTCGCGCATCTCGAGTGGCAGGAAAATGCGTTCACGGAAAAACTTGTCGAGAGGCTCTCCGGACACAACCTCGATCACGCGGCCGAGGACGTCGGTCGAATAGCTGTAGTTGAACTTAGTGCCCGGCTGATCCTGCAGCGGGAGTGTGCCGAGCTTGCGAACCAGGTCGGACAGAGTCCCCTCGTCGATCTTGTTCTTGATGTAAAGCTGATCCACGGGCGAGCCGTTGGGCATGCCGTACGTGAAACCCGATGTGTGACGCATGAGGTCCCGGATGGTCACCGCGCGTTTGGCCGGGACGGTCTGGTCCTTGCCGGCATAGACGCGCAGGTCCTTCAGTTCCGCCAGGTAGTTGCCGACGGGATCGTCGAGCTTGAGTTTCCCTGCTTCGACCAGCATCAGAGCCGCGACCGAGGTGATGGGTTTCGTCATCGAGTAGAAGCGAAAGATCGCATCCGGCGGCATCGACTTGCCCGATTTCAGATCGAGCTTCCCGAACGATTCCAGAAACGCGACCTTACCGTGCCGCGCGACCAGCACGACCGCTCCGGCGATCCGCTTCTTGTCGACTTGCGCTTGAACGATCGACTTCACCTTTTGGAGCTTTTCGGACGACAGGCCGACGTCGCGCGGCGCGACCCTCGGCATTTCGGCGGCGTCGAGGCAGTTAGGCGTAACGGGGTCGGCTGGAAGTAAGCACGCGAGAGCTGCAATTGCGGGTGCGAGCCGCAACGTAAACGCGTTTGTCATGATGAATCGATCGATTTGCGGCTGCATCGCCCGCCTTTCCAGCGCCTGCCACGAGGGTTCTGTCTGCTTTTTCATGCCCCTCACGCTTGATTATGGTAGCTAAGAGAGCCGACACCCACCCTTCCGCGCGATTCATTCAGCTTCTGCGCCGGACGGATCAATGTACGACAGCGGCCAGACGACCGAAATGCAGCAGCAGCTCGACGCCTGGGCCGCCGGCGACGTCGCTGCGAGAGATCGGCTGTTGGAACGGGCCGGCCAAAGGCTCTTGGCGCTCACACGTCGCATGCTCCGCGGCTATCCGCATCTGCGACGGTGGGAGCAAACCGACGACGTCTTTCAGAATGCCGTGCTCCGGCTGTATCGGTCGCTAGGGGACGTGCGGCCTGAGTCCGTCGCGCGGTTCTTCGGATTGGCGACGACCCAGATCCGCCGCACGCTGATTGACCTGGCCCGCCATCATTTTGGCCCGGAAGGGGCGGCGGCCCGGCATCACAGCGACGTCGCCGGCAACCGGTCGGACCAAAGGCACGATTTCCCTCTCGTTCAGGCAGACGAACCCCCCGAAACGGTCGATGCCTGGGCGCGATTTCACGAGGCCGTCGAGGCGCTGCCGCACGACGAGCAAGAAGTCTTCAGCTTGATCTGGTATGGCGAAGCGACTCAGAAAGAGGCGGCCGAGCTGCTTGGCGTCACCGAGCGCACGATCCTGCGGCGGCTGGTTCGCGCCCGCCTCTTGCTGCATGAATCCTTGAAAAATGTGCGCGTCTGTTTTGAGGAGGCGGACAATCATGGCGTTCGATGATCGATTGAGTGATTTGCTCGTGGATTGGGAGCAAAGTCAGCGAGAGGGTCGCGAGACGTCGCTCGAAGAGCTTTGCAAAGACGCGCCGGATCTCTTGCCCGTCGTGCGCGAGTCGATCGATTCGCTGAAGGCCACCCGCTGGATGGTCGAGCCCGATCGCAGTGCTTCGTCGGAAGCCGGCCGCTCGGCCGACGCCGCGCGGGCCTCGCTGCACGACACAGAGCTTCCCGCCTCCCATCTCACCGTCGAGCAATTCGCCGCCTCGATCTTTCAAAGCGGTTTACTCTCGCCCGCGGAAATTGAAGAGCTCAACCAGCGACTCAAGACGAGCGATCTGCCCGGCGAAGCGCGCGAGGTGGCCT